>CAZOGA010000073.1:2431-6523 GCA_964579095.1 uncultured Desulfurellales bacterium | reverse complement strand
ATATGGAATGTCTTTTATAAATTTGAATGAAAAACTGTCGAAGGAACTGTTTAATAAAGTTCTGTTTACAGTTCGAAATGCTTATTATAAAGTCAGTAAACAGGGCAATATTGAAACCTATGAGAGCAGCGCCGATAATATAAAAATTAATACCGATATGATATTTTTTCAGAATGAACTCAAAAAGAAAAAGTATGAGGAGTTTTCCAAGATTGTATTAATGAATAATCCCATTAATGCATATTCACATTATACATATAACAAGTCAAAACAGGAACTTAAAATCGATGATAGCAGAATGGATTTTAAAAACAATTTTAATTTTTCTTATTCTGCCTTAATCGACGGCATAGATATACCTTCCATTAATAAGCATCTGCAGGCTATGAAGAAGAACAATGATATGATGGAAATGATAGCGGTAGCCGGTGAATTAATGAGCATGAAGATAAAACATATGAGATTTGTATTTATTAATAAGGGAATTGTTGAAAGATCGTTGAATTTGGCCGCCGGCACAAAAAATGAGAGCAAAGATATTATGATAAACAAAATGCTGAAAAATTCGGAAAATCTATATAACGGCGAATTGTACAGTTCTTTGAAAAATTTACTATCATCAAAATCAAAAAAGTTTACATTCGACATAGTTAGTAAAAATGCTGTAACAATGGGTCAATTTATGCTTTCTTCCCGCAAACATCCGCTGAGGGAAATAATAGATAAACAATTTAATCTATCATTCTCAAATTGATTTATGGGATTAGAGCTTGTAAACATAGATTTTAAATTATCTATAATAGACTCTATTTTTGAAAAAGCCGATAGTGATGATTTAATTGTTCTGCCTACAAACCGATCCATAAATAAATTTACCGCTAAATATGCAGGTACTCAATCTGTGCCTGATATATTTACATATGTAGATTTTTTTGACAGTATTTTGGATGCTGAAGGATATACAATTGCCGATTCTATACACAAATCAATATATTTAAGGGAAGCGCTCTATAAAACGAAACAGAGTGAAAAGATTTTGCGTAATGATTATGAAGCGTTAAAAAATATAACAAAGTTAAATACATTTATAGAGTCTCTATCCGCTTTTTATCAGGAGATAGACGAAAATACGGTTGATTTTTCCGATATGAAGAAGGCGAGTCTTTATACTGATTATCAAACGCATGTGGATATCTTAAGTGATGTATATGAACACTACAGTAAGATTTTAAAAGAGTATAACCTTGTTGATAAAAATTCCTTAAAGCATACGCTCAGGATTAAAAATCCATATTCCGGCAAACGTATATATATAGCAGTTTCGGGTTTTCTGACAAAATTTGAGGTGACAGCTTTGAACAAGATATCGGAAAAATCGGATATAACGCTGTTCATGCAGGCAGATGAATCTTTGGATAAAATAGACGAAATATACAGCACATTCGGTAGGAAGATACCCAAAGTGAAATATTATCCATACCGAAAAAACATTGATGTATATAAATTCCCGACAAAATCTCAAATGTCCGGATGGGTGATAGACAGGGTAAGATATGAGCTCAACAATGGAACAAAACCGGAAAAAATAGCGGTAATTTTGCCTGATGAATCACTGAATGTTATTCTTAGGGCGGCAGACAGAAAATTGTTTAATTTTGCAGAGGGTTTTTCTCTTCAGGAAAGCATCTATTTTACATTTTTTGATGCTCTTTTAAAATTATTGCAGAATAAAACCTCATACGGTTATAAATCTAAGGATGTTTCAAGAATCATCAACCATCCGTTTGCGAATATTTTAATAGATAATATAAACAAGACGGATTTATCAGAAAAGGCATATGGAGCACCACTGATAGAAAAAAGTGCCATAAAATATATATTAAATACAAATGAAATAGACCGATTTATGGAAATATATGCGAGCAGAAGGATGAGCGTGCAGAATGCGGCTGCATCGTTGATTCAAATATGCAGGAAAATAGCATTAAAATATGATCAACTTACAAAACATCCTGATTACGGCAGTGCAAAGAAACGATTTTTTACGGAACTGGAAAAACTATCCTGCCTGAATGAGCAATATTTCAGTAAATACGATAGCGGAGAGAATATATTAAAGTATATTTTGTCCCTTTTATGCAAGAAGAGATATCCGGATATCGGCATGGGCGCAGTCTATGTTATGGGCGTGCTTGAAACGCGCCTTTTGGATTTTAATGCTGTTATTATACCTTCGCTTAACGAGGGGATATTTCCGAAGAGAAGTGCAAAAGAACTATTTTTAAATACTCAGATAAGAAGGATGCTTGCCCTTCCGACAAAGACAGATAGAGAAAACCTGCAAAAACTGCATATGAATATGATTTTAAAGAGAGCAGAGAGGGTTTATGCGGCATATGAGGAAAATGATGATACTATGATAAGCCCATTCCTCAGCGATATAGTTTATAGAAATTCAATAAAGGTTAAGCCTCTATCCGGTGCGGGAAGATATATTTTTGATAAAAAACGTTATAAAAGTGTTATATTAAAACAGCCTAAAAATGAAATGGAAAAGGATGAGATAGTAATGAATAAACTTAGGGAAATAATCTTTTCTCCGAGTTCTATCAATACTTATAAAAGGTGCGGTTTGGCTTTTTATTATAAATATATCTCAAAACTTAAAAAAGAGATTGAGATTGGGGAAGAAGATATATTCGGTTTGGGCAATATTGTGCATAAAACTATGCAGGAAATTTATAAAAGCGGCAATTCGGTAAATGATGAAAAAATATTAGAGGAACAGTTCGAAAATACATTTAACAGATTAATATCGGAAGATGTTAATATGCAATTTAATGAAACGGAAAAACTTAAAGCTGAATATTTTTTGTATAGAATAAAACAGTCCTATTTTTTTAAACGGGAAGCGCGTATTAAGCCCAATGCAGTCAAAACCGAAAAAGAGCTTCGAATAAAATATAAATTTGTTTATATAAAGGTCAGGTTGGACAGAATAGATGAGTATGATGACAGGATAGAGATAATAGATTATAAAACGTCGAATGTAAAAAGCAGGATTCGTATTAAAAATGCGTATAATGTCCAACTGCCTATGTATAGATTTTTGATGGAGAGCAGCGCGGAAGATAATAGACATATTATCACATATTACTACGATTTATCTAAGACATTTAAGAAAATAGAAGCAGAATATGATTATAGTGCATTTAAAAATGATTTGGAGCAGACAATCGATGAAATTTTTGATGTTAATAGGAATTTTAAAGCAAATCCGAAATATTGTAAAAGGTGCGAGTTTAGGTATATATGTCAGAAATTAAATGTTTAAGATATGATATCACAAAAAGTGTAGCTCTATCTGCGTCTGCCGGAAGCGGGAAGACATATGCTCTTGCAGGCAGGGTGATAAAGCTTATTTACCACAACATGGACCCAAATCAAATATTGTGCCTTACATTCACAAATAAATCAACAAAAGAGATGAAAGAACGCATATTATCAAACATACAACAGATGGTTTATGCCCCGGGCGACAAGCTCAAAGAGCTGATTGATAATCTAAAAATAGAAGGAAATTTTAAGACTGTATCCGAAAGATTTAAAAATAATTACAAAAATACAAATTTATCTTCCTTGAACATAATGACTATAGATGCCTTTTTCGTGAACATACTGAAATTATTTGCATTTGAGGCGGGTGTTTCTTTTGATTTTAAGGTTGGTGCACAAGAAGAGTCGGATGCTGTTTTATCAGATGCGCTTAGAGAATTTTCTAAGGAAGTTCTTAAAAACAGCGCTTTAATGAACAATATTTTTAATCTTACGCTATTTTTAAATGAAAGAAATCCTGTAGATTTTATCCGCAAACACGTGGTGCCTTTAATGGAAATACGTTCTGAGATAGGCGGTATTCCTTTGCAGAGCAGCAATGATTTGGACAGATTAGAATCTTTTGAAAATGCAGTAAAAGAAAACAGGAAAGATTTATGTGCCTTTTTAGCGGAAAATACAAATTTAATAGGTAAAGGAAGCCGCGGTAAGGTTAACAGATTTTGCTCTGCAGACAATATTGACGACTGTATAAAA
>CAZOGA010000073.1:0-2331 GCA_964579095.1 uncultured Desulfurellales bacterium | reverse complement strand
GATAAAGATTATTTCTATTTTAAGCTGGATTCCAAAATAAAGCATATGCTTGTAGATGAATTTCAGGATACAAACTTTATACAATGGTCTGTTCTTGAACCTATTGTGGATGAAATTACGAGCGGTATAGGTTCCAATGAAATGTTAGGTTCTTTTTTCTATGTGGGTGATCCGAAGCAGTCCATATATAGGTTCAGGGATGCGGAAAGCGGGTTGTTCAATCTGCCTGTAATGAAATACAAAGATAAGATATACGAAGAAACACTGGAGTATAATTACAGGAGTTCAAAAGCAGTAGTCGATTTTGTAAATAAAATTTTTTCTTCAAATCAAATTAAAACAATGGGTTTTGATTATGAACAGGCTGTGCCCAATAGGAAGGAAGAGGGCTATGTTTATGCTGAATCCAATGAGAATTTTAAGAAAATAGAAAATGAAGAACTGCTTCATAAAATAGTTGATAAAATTAATTACTTGAAAGAGAATGGTTTTTCATATTCGGATATTGCCGTATTAGTGAGAAAAAACAGCAGCGTTGACACCGTTGCTGCATATTTGATGAGAAACAATATCTCTGTTATGAGCGAAACCACATCTGCGCTGTTTTATACGCCTGCGGCTGTTATAATAATAAGTTTGATGAAATACATTCTGCTTCCTCAAGATATTTTGAAAGAACAGGCAGCGTCATATTGTGATATCAGCAATTTTGACGAGAAGATAGAAAATATCAGGAATGATATTAATATCCTGGATAATTTTCAAGTGGTGCTGTCAATTATCAAACTGTTTGCTGTCGATGATCTATTTATTAATGATGCCAATCTGTATTCTATTATTGATCTGGCATATTCTTCATCTATGAATTTGTCTAATTTTGAAGATTTTATGGATGATTTCGAGGTCAAATTAAAATCAACCAATAAAAAAAGTGGTGATGTGAATGAAAATTCGGTAAAAATAATGACTGTGCATAAGGCAAAGGGACTGGAATTCAGTGCTGTTATACTACCCGATATTTCGCATAAAATGCAGGTGGGCAGAAACTTCATGAAGGTCAGGGAAGATAATTTTGAACTGTCCGACATAGCGGCCTATACGAACAAGACGGATAGATTTTATAGTGCCAAACTTAGAAAAATATATGATGCAGAGGAGAAAAAGAATAAAATAGATGAATTAAATAGCTTATATGTTGCCGCTACACGTGCAAAAGATGCCCTGTTTGTGCTGGGATATGAGGAGAAGAACAGTGTATTTGAAGTGATAAAAGATATACTGCAGAAAGAGATTTATGAACAGGGTAGGTTAACGCACAAAAAAGAAGGGGCAGGCAGCACATCGAATAGTATTATTCCTGAACAGTTTTATGAAATAAAAATATTACCGCCATCAAAAAAGGATATGCAGGCAGAACAAAACGAAGGCAGCCTCAAAAGCAGGATATTCGGCGAAGCGTTTCACTACACAATGGAGATGATAGGGGAATTTGATATACAATTTGCCGATGAGGCTGTTGATAGTATGATGCAGAGGTATGCACTGTATTTGAATAGAGATGAATTAGAAGATATATCAAACAGAGTATATAGATTGTTAAATAATCGTGAATTTTTAAGTCTTGCAGATGGTAAGAGAATATTTAAAGAAAAGTCTTTTGTTGACAATAAGACATTGAAGAGAGTTGATTTGATGGTTGTTCAGGATGATAAAATTAATATTATTGATTATAAGACGCATTTTGATGAGCTATTCACCAACAAGTATAAAAAGCAGGTGAAAAATTATTGCAAAATAGCATATGAATCATATAAAATGAAAGTAGAAGGTTATATTGTATATGCGGAAACAGATGCAGTGAAAATAACTCAAGTGATTTAAGGAGGATGAAGTGAAGAAGGTGATAAAAACAGATGATGCGCCTAAAGCTTTAGGTCCATATTCTCAGGGTGTATCAGCGGATGATTTCTGCTTTGTTTCAATGAAATTGGGTATAGATCCGAAAAGCGGCAAGATCACAGCGTTAAATATAGAAGATGAGGCAAAACAGGTTATAAAAAATGTAGAAAATATATTAAAAGCAGCAGAATTTGGATTGGCGGATGTAGTTAAGACAACCCTTTATCTGTCCGATTTATCGTATTTTAAAGACGTAAATGAGATTTACGGATTGTTTTTTGATAATAAACCACCTGCACGTGCTGCGGTTGTTACGACTTTACCCTTAGATGCTAAGGTTGCATTGGATGCAATAGCATATAAAAAATAGGAAGATGAATGATTGATAAAATACTCAAATTTACATTTTTAGGCAATGCAACGACGGACTAT
>CAZOGA010000072.1:2339-6658 GCA_964579095.1 uncultured Desulfurellales bacterium | reverse complement strand
CAAATTTTAATGTTCACGTAAGGGAAAAATCTCAACTGTTTGAGGCAAGCCCTCATGAAACTGCTTTAATTTCTTTATGGAAATGAGGGCTTGGTGAGTGCAAGAGATTTTAATTAAAATTTGTCGTTAAAAAATTCATTTTTGAGTTGAAAGAGTTTGATAAGAAAGTGACAGAATATTATTTCATCGCTGTGCAATGGCCTCTTAGGGTACATAATGTAATTATTGTATTGACAAATATGGGCTAATTTAGTAAAAGCTCAAGGCGCATATATCTTTATGGAGGAACTTATGTTTGCAGTTATAGAAACAGGCGGGAAACAGTTTATCGTAAAAGAAGGCGATACTATACGGGTTGAGAAATTACCTGTTGAGAAATCTCAAGATATCGAGTTCGATAAAGTGTTAATGGTAGATGGTAAAGTAGGTGAACCTTATGTTGAGAACGCAAAGGTGCAGGCTACTGTTGTCAGCAACGGCAAAGCTAAAAAAATCATAGTCTTTAAGTTTAAAAAAAGAAAAGGGTACAGAAAAAAACAGGGTCATAGGCAGCAGTTTAGTGAAATTAAAATTAACAAAATAATTGCTTAATTGAGGGATTAATAATATGGCACACAAAAAAGGTTTAGGAAGCAGTAAAAACGGAAGAGATAGCGCGGGCAGAAGGCTTGGCGTAAAAAGAGGCGACGGTCAATTTGTTAATGCCGGCGAAATACTGGTGCGTCAGCGTGGAACAAAATGGCGCCCGGGTGAGAATACCGGCAAAGGCAGAGACGACACGCTTTTTGCCTTAATAGACGGAAAAGTGAAATTTGAGAATAAGCTGGGGAGAAAGGTAGTCAGCGTTTATAAATAATGTTTATAGATTACACAACCATATATGCGAAATCAGGCAATGGCGGAAGAGGAATAGTTAGTTTCAGAAGAGAAAAATATGTTCCCAAAGGCGGTCCTGACGGCGGCAACGGCGGCAACGGCGGGAGCATTATCATTAAGGCTTCAAAAGACGAAAATACCTTTAGAAAATTTAGATTTAAACATCGTTTTTATGCCTCTGACGGTCAATCCGGCGGCTCAAAAAATAAAACAGGTAAAAACGGAGAAGATGAAGTTGTCATCGTTCCTGTAGGAACTATCATAAAAGACGGTGACGGTAATATTCTTGCAGATCTTGCACAGGACGATCAGGAATATATAGTTGCAGCAGGCGGCAGAGGCGGCAGAGGAAATGCATCTTTTGCTACCTCCGTAAACAGAACACCTCGTTTTGCCAAAAACGGGGAACAGACATTAGAAGTGGAGCTGACATTAGAGTTGAAACTTCTCGCAGATGTAGGTTTAGTTGGATTTCCCAATGCTGGCAAGTCTTCTTTTATCCGCTCTGTATCAGATGCCAAACCTGAAATTGCCAATTATCCATTTACCACATTGCAGCCGCATCTTGGATACGTTTACGGACACTATGATAAAGAATTCATAATCGCAGATATCCCGGGCATTATAGAAGGAGCCCATTCCGGGAAAGGTTTAGGTTTGCGCTTTCTGCGGCATATAGAAAGAACCAACATATTAATTTTTATAATAGATATCATGAACGATGTTAAGGATGAATTTAAAAAATTGACATCGGAGTTAGAAAAGCATAACCCTAATTTATTGAGAAAAAAAAGAGCTGTAGTTTTAAATAAAATAGATCTTTTGGAAGATTTGAATAAAGAAAAATATTTAAAACTCTTCCCCGGCGATAGTGTATTTTTTATAAGCGCTTTAAGAAAGAAAAATCTTGATGAGATAATAGATTGGATAAGCCTGAATTTAGAAAAAAATTAAACAATGCCAAAAGAGTCATAATAAAAGTGGGCAGCGCCGTTGTATCCAATAATACGGGCGTTGACTCAAAGAGAATAGACAATATAGCGCAATCTATCGTTTACTTAAGAAAGCGTAACATTGATGTTGTGCTTGTATCAAGCGGCGCAGTATCAAGCGGAATGGCTTTTATGGGTGTAAAGCAGAGACCGGATAATATAGTGCATGAACAAGCGCTCGCATCTATAGGTCAGCCTCTGCTTATGAATATCTACAAGAATGTATTTGATAGATACGGCATAAAAATATCACAAACTCTTATTACTATAGATGATATCTTGAATAGAAGACGTTTCATCAATGCGAGAAATGCACTAACAACGCTGCTTAAATGGTCCATCGTGCCCATTGTTAACGAAAATGACACAGTAGTTATAAAGGAGCTGCGTTTCGGAGATAATGATAATCTATCCGCATATACGCTGAATCTGGTTCAAGGCGATGCATTGATTATGCTTACCGACGTTGACGGCGTGTTTGACAAAAACCCGAAATATGATAAAAATGCTCATTTAATAGAATATGTGTATCAGAACGATTTTAAAGAACTGGACAAACTCGAAGGTAAAAATGCATCTGGGAGCGGAGGCATAAAAAGCAAGATTGAAGCTGCCTATAAGGTATGTGAGATGGGAAAACTCGCTGTTATTACAAACGGAATGCGCGATGATGCGATAATACATATGTTTAGTGAGGAAAATTTTTCCAAAACTTGTTTTATTCCATTTGAAAAACCGAAAAAATTTAAGGAATCTTGGATCTTGAATTGTAATTCAAACGGAGTAATAGTGGCAGACAATGGCGCGATAAAGAGTATTTTAAGCAGCAGCAGCCTGCTGCCGAGCGGTATAATTAAGGTTTACGGCACATTTGAACGCGGAGATATAGTTAATATAGAATCCTCTGAAGGAAACGTAATAGCAAAATGCATAACGAATTACGATTCCACAGAGATAGATAAAATAAAATCTCACCACTCCTCAGAAATAATCAAAATACTGGGCTATAAATATTCAAACGACGTTGTCCACATAGACAATATGGCGATATTGGGGGAAAATAATGCTTAGAGAAACAGTAGAAAATATGTGCAGAAAAGCAAAAGATGCATCATTTATTTTAGCAAATATCAAAGAAGATAAAAAAAATGCGGCTCTATTGTATCTAAAACATTTGATTGACAAAAATAGAAAAGACATAAAAAAAACCAATGAAATCGATATTAAATATGCAGAAGAAAAAAAACTCAATCCTGCGTTAATAGACAGACTTATGCTGAATGATAAAAGAATAGACGGAATGATAGAATCTTTGGATACAATCGTAAAATTAAAGGATCCGATTGGAGAAATTATCGAGGGTTACAAACTTGAAAACGGGCTGAACATAGAGAAAGTCAGGGTGCCCATAGGCGTTATAGGCATTATATACGAATCCAGGCCCAACGTAACCATAGATGCAGCTGCCTTATGCCTAAAATCTTCAAATTGTTCTGTTTTGCGCGGCGGAAAAGAATCTATTAACACAAACAAATTATTAAGCGGATTAATACAAGAAGCTCTTCGGATAAATGAAATACCTGAGAATTGTGTTAATCTTATAGAAAATACCGACAGAAAAGGCGTGGATTATCTCATCAAAATGGATAAATATCTGGATTTGATAGTACCGCGCGGCGGAGAATCATTAACTAAATTCGTCTCTGCAAATGCCACGGTAAGCGTGGTAAAGCATGATAAGGGTTTATGTCATACATATGTTGATGAATATGCTGATATCTCCAAAGCGATTAATATCGTATATAATGCTAAGGTTCAAAGGCCGGGTGTATGCAATGCTATGGAAACGCTGCTCGTGCATAAAAATGCAGCTGAGAAGTTTCTGCCTGATGCGGCAAAAAAATTAACAGATGCCGGTGTTGAATTGAGAGGATGTAAAAAGACAAAAACAATTCTAAATAACATATCTGATGCAAATGATAAGGATTGGGACACGGAATATTTAAGTTTAATCTTATCAATAAAAATCGTAGATAGTTTGGAAGAAGCGATTAACCATATAAATGCACACGGATCATCTCATTCGGAAGCCATAGTTACGGAAAATTACTCCAATGCCGAGGAATTTTTAGATAGAGTAGATGCGGCTTGTGTTTATATTAATGCATCAACACGTTTTACCGACGGCGCTGTTTTTGGCATGGGCGCGGAGATAGGAATAAGCACAAACAAACTGCATGCAAGGGGACCTGTAGGTTTAAGAGAACTTACAACTTATAAATACAAAATAAGAGGCAGCGGGCAAATAAGAAAATGAGAATAGGTTTTTTCGGCGGAACATTTAATCCCGTGCACATAGGACATTTACGCAGCTGTGTTGATGTATATGAAACATTTATGCTGGATAAGATAATCTTTATACCGACAGGCATACCGCCGCATAAAAACAAA
>CAZOGA010000072.1:0-2239 GCA_964579095.1 uncultured Desulfurellales bacterium | reverse complement strand
GCATATAAAAATACGGCTTATATTGACAAACTTCCAGCTTTTGATGTAGCATCAAGTGATATCAGAGAACGCATTAGAGAGGGAAAGAATATAATGTATCTAACGCCGGATGACGTAATTAATTTTATAAAAGCAAAGGGGCTGTATAAAAATGGATAAGATTTTAGATATACTAAAGGATAAAAAAGCGGAAGATATTGTTTCTATAGATATGCGCACAAAATCCGCTATGTTTGATTACTTCATAATAGCCACCGTAGATTCCTCAAAACAAGCTGACGCCATTGTGAATGAGCTGAAAAAATCCGACATCAATATACACCATGTAGAAACATCTCATGATAGCGGATGGATATTGATAGACTGCTTCGACATTATTATACATCTGTTCAATTCCCATAAACGAAAAGAGTATAATTTAGAGGATCTATGGAAAAACACCAAACAATTTCTTAATGATTAAGATTATCTTTGTAGATAAAAAAAAAGGCAAATATTCAGACGAAATAGATAATTACATTGCGAGGATAAAAAGGCATGTCCCTGTTGTTGTTTCTTACGTCAAATCCTTCGGCGGCGAAAACACAGCTGATATCTTAAAAAAAGAAGAATTTCTCATACATAAAATTATCAAACCTGATGATTTTGTAGTGCTTTTGGATAATAAAGGCGAGGAATTTACATCAGATAAATTTTCAAAATGGCTTTTAAAAATTATTACTTCCAAAAATATAATATTTGTTGTAGGCAGCGCCTACGGCCTATCTAATAATCTAAAAAAACAATATTATCTGTTAAGCCTGTCTAAAATGACTTTTTCACATTTTACTGCGCGGTTATTATTAGCAGAATCATTGTATCGGGCATTTTGTATTCTAAATAATTCATCATACATAAAATAAAAAACTTGACAAATTAGCTAATTTTGAGTTTATTATCTATGCAATTTGCAGACCTGTTGGAGGATTATATGGACAATATAACACTTAAAGAGTTAAAAGAAAGATTGCTCTTTGTAAAGAAAGAGATCAGGCTGAGAATAAAAGATAATTCAGAAAAAGTAAATATTCGTGAACGAGGAGATGTGGGCGATTATTCTCATGCCATATATACAAAAGACGTTATATATGATCTTTTGGAAAAGGACAGAAAACGTCTGCAGGAAGTGGAAGAATCATTGTATAGAATAGAGAACGGCTCATATGGTAAATGCGCCCGGTGCGGAAAAGAGATTGGAGTGGAACGAATGAAGGCTAAACCCACAGCAAAATACTGTATAAAATGCAGAAAAATTGTGGAATCCAGCCTCTGATTTTGTCAATCTCATATTTCCTCAGCGATGTATCTTCTGTAATAAAAAAAGCAAAAGCTTTATATGCAGTGACTGTCTAAAATATTTTTTTCCTTATAGCGGATATAGGTGCAGTGTATGTTCAAGGCCTGTAATGGAACATAACATAGTCTGCCCGCTATGTTTAGGCGGCCCTGCCTATAAAAGAGGCTACTCTTTCTGGAATTACGATAATCAATATATCAAGCATTTAATTCATATGGTAAAATTTCAAAACAGGCCCGAGCTTGTTAAAATACTATTTCAATTCAAAAATCATATAAAATCACTCGACATATTTAATGATACAGACTATTTGATATTTGTGCCTATGCATAAAAATGATATTAAAAAAAGAGGATATAACCAGGCGGCTATGATAGCTAAAACACTCTCCAAAATAACAGGCATAAAAATTCGATATGATCTGCTTCTTAAAATAAAACGCACAAAAACCCAAATTGGTTTGGATATGAATCAGCGCATTAAAAATTTAACGGGGGCATTTAGGGCGCACAGGCCTGGAAATATTAAAAAAGTTGTAATAGTTGACGATGTTTTTACAACAGGCTCAACGATTAACGAATGCGCTAAAACCTTAAACAAATATGGAATAAAAAGCAATTTTTTCACACTTGCGGCGACGCCGTCAAACCCCGGTGTTTAATTGACACTGTATTCCACTAATGATGAATAAAAAGCTCCGGCGTGGTAATCCGCGGATAACTGAGATGCTATGCGAGAGAAAAAGTTGTTAAGAGGCTGATTAAAAAAGTGGAGCAGCTGCAATTATGTATCTTGAAGATGAGTTAGAGTTATTCAATGATACTCTTAATAATCGGTCTTATGCAGAAACCGCACTTGACTAAATACTTACGTTCAAGTTTTTTGCATTGAGGGACCACTGCA
>CAZOGA010000071.1:0-6663 GCA_964579095.1 uncultured Desulfurellales bacterium | reverse complement strand
TCTCACTTTGTAAAAATCTTGTTCCATTGTAAACTTTGTTCCGAGAAGACCCACTCTTGTAAGATTTTGCTTTCGAATGGATTGCGCTGCAGTATCTGCAATATGCAGCAGGGGTATATTTATGCTGTCCTGGACACTATCTGCCGTTTTGTGCATAGTATTTGCACATATCAAAATTAGATCAGCTCCGGCTTTTTCCAAACTTTCCGCAGCATTAATCATTATTGCCGTTAACTTGTCCCATTTATCTTGATATAGAAGCATTTTAATTTCATTAAAATCAACGGAATACAGAATAACCTTTGCGGAATGTAAACCGCCGAGCTCTTTTTTAACTTTTTCATTAATAATACGATAATATTCGAGAGATGATTCCCAGCTCATCCCACCGATTAAACCAATCGTTTTCATAGATCTATTACGATAAATTTATCTATTAAATATTCCGCTTCTGCCGCCTTCTTTGCGCAGAAGGTAGATGTTATTTATCTCTATTTTTCTATCTATAGCTTTACACATATCATAAATAGTTAAAGCGGCAATGCTTACAGCGGTCACAGCTTCCATCTCAATGCCTGTTTTTGAGGAAACCTTAGTCTCCGAAAATATTTTTATAATATTACGTTCGTCGTCCATTTCAAAATTAATATCTATACCCTCAACAGGCAGCGGATGACACATAGGTATAAGATACGGTGTCTGCTTGGCGCCCATAATTCCGCCGACTTGGGCAACGGCAAGCACGTCACCTTTCTTAACCCTGCCTTCCTTAACAGCTTCATACGCCTCTTTTGATAATTTAACCTCACCATACGCTTTTGCTGTACGCACCGTTACCTCTTTATGGCTTACATCAACCATTTTTGCTCTTTTTTGCTCATTAAAATGCGTAAAACTCATATCATCCTCCTATCGAAGAAAAAGCTGTATGTATATTTTCGCTCAATAAAGCGTGCTCTTTGGGCTTATTCAATACAGCATTTTTTATGATGCTTTCCAATTCTTCAGCGTTTCTCGATCTCACCGATTTTTTAACATTTATCTTCAGGTCATGCCCCAAACAGGGTATAATATAGCCGTCGCTTGAGAGCCTTATGCGGTTGCACAAAGTGCAGAATCTCTTGGATAAAGGCATTATAAAACCCACAAACCCGTCCTTTACCTTATAATAAACAGCAGGTCCGTTTGTCTTTTTAGAGGACTCTTTTAAATCATAATGTGTTTTAAGAATATGCACCACATCATCCACGCTTGCATAATATTTATTCCAATCATTGAGAAAATCCGTAGGCATCAATTCGATAAACCTTATATCATAATTTCTTGACAGTGCAAACTCCGCAAGCCCCACGCTCTCTTCCACATTAATGCCTTTCATTATCACAGTGTTTATTTTTGTATTCTCAAAACCTGCACTATCTAAAGCATCAAAACCGTCCAAAACATTCGATAAACTGCCTAATCGTGTAATCGTTCTAAATTTACCCTCATCAAGCGTATCCAAACTTATTGTCACTCTGTCTAATCCTGCCCTTTTTAAGTCTGCTGCAAGTTTGGTAAGCATGCTGCCGTTAGTCGTTAAAGATATTTCTTTGATCTGTTCAATATTCTTGAGCATCTCTATCAATTTAACAATGCCCCTTCTTGCCAGCGGCTCACCGCCCGTAAGTTTCACCTTCTCTATGCCCAATGCAGCGGCGCTCTTCATGAAAAATTCAATATCTTCATACGTCAGTATGTTGCTCATTTCCATCCATTCTATACCCTGTTCCGGCATACAATATATACATCTGAAGTTACATCTGTCTGTAACTGATATTCTTATATAATTTATCTTTCTTCCAAATCTGTCTTCTAACTGTTCCATATATTAAACATCCTTTCAAAGTGATTTATATCATTATATAACACATCAGAAACACTGACAAAGCCATGGGCACCGATGTTTTTTACGGATTCAATATTTTCAATATTTATTCCGCCTATTAAATAAACGGGAAATTTGGACACAGAAATCATTTTCCTTGCCTCGCCGACACCTATCTCAGGATCCGCATCTTCCTTTGTCGTTGTGTAAAAAACAGGTCCGACACCTATATAATCGCAGCAATCGCTGTTTTTGACGCTGTCCATATCATGCGTGCTTAAACCTATTATAAAATTATTGCCTGCGATTTTTCTAACCTCGCACACAGGCAGATCATCCTGGCCGAGATGCACGCCGTCTGCTCCCACCGTTAGTGCAATATCAACCCTATCATTAATAATATAAATAATATCCTTGTTTCCAATCAGTTCCTTTATTTTTTTTGCCTCATCGTATTTTATTCTGTCCGAACTGTTTTTTGATCTGTATTGTATAATCTCTGCACCAAATTCAATCAATTTTTTTGCAGATCTTATAGAGCCGTACCGCTCATCCGTTATACCGTAGAACCCTCTTGGCAAATCCATCGCGCCGCCTCATATAAATTGTTAAATATTTTTTTTGCCTTTGTGCCGTCCTTATACTGCACTCCATATCCGCTTAAAACAAGCAAAGGCGTTATATTAGCGTTAATTCCCAATTCAATATCCGTCTCCTTGTCGCCTACAACAAACGATTTTTTTCTATCTATTTCAAAATCTTCAGCAGCTTTATCAATAAGTCCGGTTTCAGGCTTTCTGCAGCGGCAATTATCTTCCGGTTTGTGCGGACATACATAAAATTTATCTATCAATCCGTCTAATTGTTTATTAATAAATTTATGCGTGCTATTGACAAAATTCATATCAAAATAGCCTCTGCCCACGCCCGATTGATTTGTAATAACTATCAGTTTAAAACCATTCTTCTTCAAAAAAGTGAGGGCATCCATAACATAAGGCAGGATCTTGATTTTCTTTATCACACTCAAATAGTGAACATCCTCTATTAAAACACCATCTCTATCCAAAAATACAGCCTTCATTTCCACCTATTGTGCATCCATAAATATTTCTCGGGGGAGTGCTTTATCCACACTTCGAACCTACTATAAATCTTTATCATCATATTTTCCAGATCCTTTTTAAAATTATCTGTATGTTCACAGATAATGGGCTTTTCAATAACTAACGTATATTTTCCTTTACTTTCTTTCAGATATGCAGGCAGCACAGGCGTTCCCAGCCTATACGAAAAAAGCGCAACACCCTCATTTACCCTAGCTCTTCTATTAAAAAAATCTATCTTTAAAGAATCTTCATTGGCTGCCTGATCAACTAAAATGCCGATAGTTTTATTTCTTTTAAGCATCTTAATAAATCTAAATGCGCTTTCTCTTGATGATACTACCCTGCTTCCGCAGGATTCTCTTGCATTTTCAATAATTTCGTCCAGCTTTCTGTTATCAAGAGGCCTGACCATCATATTAATTTTTTCTTTTAAAAAAGAGGCTGCGCAAGCCATCATTTCCCAATTTCCAAAATGCGCCAAAACAACTATAACGCCCTTATTTAGCGATTTGGCATAATCATAATATTCTTCACCTTCTATTGTCAAATGCTCTCTTATATATTTTTCATTGCCTATATATTTAACATTTTCCGCAGTCATTTTTGCAAAATAAAGATATGTTTTCAGTGCTGTTTTTTTATAATCTCCGCCTATGGCTTTTTTTATATTATCCTGAGCTATTAATCTTCTTTTCTTAAGCGCCAAATACAGAACAACGGCAAGACAATCAAATAAAACAAGCAAAATGGGCATCGGCAAAATTTTTAAAACTTTATACAAAAACTTCATTTATATCAGTTCCTTATATACGGCTTCAAGTCCATCTATCTTTTTTTCTATCGTTAGGTAATTATCTGCAAATTCATATGCACTGTCTGTTATCTGTTTTAAGTCGCTGTTCAGCGCTTCAATAAGTGAACCCTTTATAGAATCGGCATCAGGTTCACACAAAATCCCCCTCTTATCCTCAAGCAATTCAGGAATACCGCCTACATTAGTCCCCACAACCGGCACTTTCATAAAAAAAGCCTCAATAACAACATTAGAAAAACTCTCTTTTAAAGAGGGTATTACCAGGCAGTCAAGCCCCTTCATTATTTTTCTTGCGTCTTTCCTGAATCCCAATATTCTAACTTTATCATCTATTTTTAACTGCTGTGTTTTTTTTACAAGCTTTTCGGTATCCTTGCCTATCATAATAAGCAGAATGTTCTTATCTTTTATTTTGCCGAAAGCCTCAAGCAGTATATCATGGCCCTTATAATCAGAGTAGTTGCCTACAATTCCAAAAACAAATTTACCGCATAGATTAAACTCTTCCCTGATGGAATCTCTATCAAAATCGATAAATTGATTTTTGTCAACTGCACTGTAAATAATCTTTATTTTGCTTTCCTTAATATGATAGTGCTTCATAACATCTTTAACGGCCCTTGAGTTTGCTATAAATTTGTCCACTCTCGGATTCCAATATTTAAAAATATTGAGCGTGGGAAATATAACACTCCGCTGAACAACAAGGCGTTCTTTTTTTCTGCCGATAACGCTTAAAAGTCCTATCATATGGCCTTTTGAATGGTGAGTATGAATGATATCAATCCTGTTATTTTTTAGAAAATTTCTTACTATTTTGGCTGAACGATATTTTTTGTTTTCATCTATTTCCACTATATCAAAACCTTTGCCGTGTAATATTTTATATATAGGGGAGTCTTTCACGCATGCAGCATAAATTCTATGTCCTCTTTTTTGCAGTTCAATAGAGTTCAGCAGCATCTGATTAACACCGCCTGAAAAATTTGTGGCTGATTCAATCTGCAGTATATTCATTTATGCCTTTCAGCTGCCTTTTCTATAAAATCGGCTATTGCTTTTATGTCATCTATGTGAAGCACGGGAACTCCAAATTGTTTTTCTGTTTCATTTGTGGCAACAAGAATAATATTTTCAACTCCATTTTCTATTAAATATTCGCTGTTTGTCTCTTTTCTGTGAACCTCAACTTTTGGTATATCCCAAATCTTGTAGCCCTCCACAAAAACAATATCACAATCTGAAAACATACCCCTAAGATCTTCAAACGGCACCTCAAATTTCCTGTCTTCAACAAGAGCAAATTTATCTTTTGCAGATATAACAATTCTATGCGCTCCCGCATGTTTCATTCTGTATGAATCCTTTCCCGGATAATCTATTTCAAACGTGTGAGCGTCGTGCTTTATAGCGCCGACCTTTTTGCCCTTTTGCGCAAAAATTTCTATTATTTTTTCTATCAATGTTGTTTTTCCGCTGCCGGAATGAGCAACAAATCCTAAAAAATATGGGCTCATTTTACCTCCGAAAAACTTCTGCGGGCGTCATTTTCAATAATCATAAAGGTATCCGTAACCTTAGCGGTTAATTTTCCGCTTTTTGAATATACCGCGCACTCTGCAACTGCCGTAGTCCCGCCCTTGTGAATAATTTCAGCTTCAGCCGTCAAATCTTCGTTAACCGATCTGATAAAATTCACACTCAAAGAAATAGTAACAATTTCCTTATCGTCCCTTAGAACACTCAACAGCGCTGCAGCACATGCCGCGTCCGCCAATGTAACGATTACTCCTCCTTGAATTAATCCGTATTCATGCGTTAATTTTTTATCAAAAGGCAGAACAATCTCAGCTTTGCCATTTTTCATATATTTAAGATCTATGCCTATTGATCTGTAAAACGGCGTATTTTTAAATAATTTTTCTCTTTCATAAGCGTTCATAACACATCCTCTTTTTTAAACTATGTTTAATTATAATATAGATACTGCCGTGTCAAGAAAATATAAATTAAAAATTTGGTCTAAAGCGCATAAGGCAAGCTAAAAAACATAATATTATTGGAGAAATCATTACCTATATTAATATCAATATAACCTTAATATTAAATTAAAATTAGTATAAACACTTAACTATAATTGTTAAATAGTTATACTTTAATATGATAGAGAAATACGAAAACTGCTTGTTTTAACAGGGGGATGTTAATGAATAATGTCTACATAATCGGCAATTGTGCAAAAATGTTAGGAATATTCTCCCTTGTAAGAAAGTTTTCTAAGATAGACTATCCGGTATTAATAACAGGTGAAACTGGAACAGGCAAGGAGTTGATAGCAAAGGCTATTTATGAGAAAAGTGCAAGAAATAACAAACCGTTTGTAGCCATAAATTGCGGTTCTATACCTAATGAGCTCTTTGAATCGGAGCTGTTTGGATATGAAAAAGGCGCATTCACCTCTGCAGGAAAGATGAAAAAAGGGAAAATAGAGTCTGCTGACAAAGGAATTCTTTTCCTTGATGAAATCGGAGAGCTGCCGAGCGCCGCACAGCCTAAGCTGCTACTGTTAAACCTATAAACAGCGCAATAAATGTTATCTTATTTAATCTTCTCATACAAACCCTCCTTTAAATAAAAAGGGGAGAACTCCCCTTTTTATTTTAATAAACTCCAACGTTATTGACAGCTATGCCGTTGTTAACCTGATAAGGCACAAATGCCGGCACTGAATAAGTGGTAACACTCTTGCTTAGGTAGTTTCCAGAGTAGACGCTGCACTTATCATAATACGGAGTATAAGTGTTCTTAACTTTCTTTGTTCCGCCCTTGATTGTAGCCTGAGCATTCAGGTTAACCTGATTGTTTGCAGCGGA
>CAZOGA010000070.1:0-7051 GCA_964579095.1 uncultured Desulfurellales bacterium | reverse complement strand
TTGCCGTATTGAGTGGAATATTTGAATGCCAATCTCAATATAAGCAGCAAAATTACTGTATAAAGAAAGTATATTTTCATTAAAAAACTTATTTCTTTCTTAAAAATAAACTATTTTCTGTTTTTTAAAAGCTGTATATGCATAATATCAATTGTTAATTATATTTTCATTAAAAAACTACTTGACATTTAATAAAAATTGATTTAGACTTACTGTAAGTTGAAAATCTATTTATAAGGGGAGGTGAGAGTAGTGATAGCTTATCCGAAAGCATTTAGAGATGAAGTATCACAGGAAAAATCTGAAAATTTGCAGCAGACTCAGGCAGCAAGCAAGGAAAGCATCGAGGTTTGGAGATCCTTAACCGATGAGGTGTGGGAACTGGCTATGTCTAACTATTATTTTGAGACATGGATGTGGCAGTTTAAGAAAGTTCCCGCTTCACTGACAAGATTAAACAAATTAGTCAACAAACTGTCCGAGAAGAAGACGGCAGAGATAATGGAAGGGGAGCTTAGGATTAAATTGGATTATCTTAAAAATGCCTCAGAGATGATAAGTGTGGCTGAGGATAAAATTGAGGACACACTGAGAGCACTCTGGGCTAAAAAGAGGGAGTTGGATTAAATGTCAAGTGGTTTTGAAGTAATACCGGGATACATAATAGGCGGAGGAAAGCTTATCGATCTTGAGGAGATAAGAAAGAGAGTAGAAGTTTTGGGCAAGGTTTCCAAGACCGGAGGTACAAGTTTTCGTTTGGTACCTTACAATCAAGATAACAGTGAAAGCCTGGATTTTGATGAGATGTATCCGACGGTATATTTTAACTCCGATTATTCGCTTGATTTTTATATCTCTAATCTTAAGTATGAAATGGTAACAAGTTTCATTGAGAAATTGTCTGATGTGCTGGGTGTTCCTATTGATTATGCTGCTGTAAATGACAGTCCTAACACGGAAGATGACCAAAAAAAATTAGAAAAATTTTTAGAAAAATTTGGAGGGTATTATGGCAGAGGAAAAAAGCAAAGTAATCTCCCTTAAAGATGCCGTAAAAAGGTATGTTAAGCCTAAAAGGGCATGGTGTGTCGGCGGATTTGGTTACACTCGAACCAATGCTTCACTCGCAAGAGAGGCTATAAGACAGAGAATTCCGGATTTGTATGTTCAGACAAATGCCGGTGCTACGCCTATTATGATGTTGGGTGGAGCTATGCAGCTGGCATGGGTAGAAATGACCTACCTCGGGCTTGAAACTATTCAGCCTGTTTCTTATGAAGTTAGAAAGGGATTGGAAGACGGCCAGGTTGAGGCTGTTATGGATCACACCAACTATTCATGGGCATTAAGGACGATGGCCGGACGTTATGGTCTGCAGTTTGCTTCAGGCATGACAGAACTGGGCTCCGATTTGCTTGAATATGATACATTTGGTGAAGCCGGCTTAAGAGGAAAAGGCGAAGATGGTAAGTGGATTCACCCTGATATTCCGCCGAAGAGGCACGCTATCATAGAAGATCCTTTTGATGCGTGGGGACTAAGACCGCATCAGTATGATCCCGATAATAAATATTCCAAAGGCGATGAGCCCGACACAACGATGAATAAGACTGCTGCTGAAGCTGACGGTATTTACTATGAGATGCTGAGGAATAGGACCAATAAATATACAGGCAAAAAGGCTCCTATAGCAATTCTATATCCGCCTGATATTCCTTACCTAACGTCAACTCAGGTTCAAAGGGTTGGTAAAAAAGGAACAGCAAGAATCGAAGGACTTTTAGTTCCTGATGTTGAGCAGTCTTTAAGTGCAAAATATCTTGTAATAGCAGCCGAAAAGATTGTTCCTGAAGAAGAGTTAAGAATGAGGGCATCTGAGAATCAGATACCATTTACACATGTTGATGCTATTGTGGATTCACCATGGGCCTGCTATCCTACAGGTGATACATATCTTTATGATTATGACTGGATGTGGTGGAAATTCTATATACAAATTAACCGTGCAGCAAGAACAAATGATGGAAAGAAAGCGCTCGCTGAGTATTGGCATAATATCGTCGGCAAAGACGAATGGGATTTCTTCCAGAATAAAGTCGGAACGGATTCCTTCAAGTTTGACAAGATCGAGGCTAAGTATGAGTCTCCAACCGGAGCAAGAGGTTGGCAAAGGTTGTTTGAGCTAAGGGCAGATGCGAAATATGGATATAAACCAGATCTATACAGACCTGTATAAATAGGAGGTAGACATGGCAACACCAGTAAAAATGCCGGTAAAAATATCGACAGTTGAAGAAGTAAATAAATTAGTTAGTGGTTTTAATTCAGGCATAAGTGACAGTGACTATGAGGCTTATTGCAAAGAATTTAATCTTCCGCCGGATGAATTTACAACAATGGAGCTTCTTGCCATAGCCGGTTCAACGACGATTCCCTATGGTGCTTCAATGTTCATAGGAACAGGCTTGCCTGTTTTGGCAATGGCTGAAGCACAGCATACAATAAATGACGCTGCTATAACGGTTATGGAAGCTGGAATGCTTGACCCTAGCTTTGAGCACATTCCTGTTTCTGTTGCTGATATCCGCGGAGCATATATGTCTTCTACCGCTCTTGCAATGGTGGACGCTTTTGGAACGTATGAGCAGAGGGGATATGTTACAGGCGGTGTTTTGGGCGGAGCAGAATATGATGAGTATGGAAACATCAATGCAACCGCTATATGGAACGTTGATAAGGGTCAGAGCTATTGGCCGTCAATTGTAAAAAATGGTGAAAGAAGCCAGGCTGAAAGAGCCGATGACGTAAAACAGGGACCTCCTGTGAGATTTACAGGTTCAGGCGGATCCAACCCAATCGGCCAGCAGTCAGATTTTACATTGGCTATTATGGTTCAGGAAAAGAGAAGATTCCCGTATAAATGCTGCTATTTGACAACAATGGCAGGCGCAAGAGGACCTGAGGGTGATACAAGATGGGCATATGGTGTGCCGAGAGGCGGCAAGGGAGTTATGGCATCCGATATCTGCGTTATGGAATCATATCCTGAGGACGGCAGCTACGATATGAGACTAAAAAGTGTGCACCCGGGTGTTGAGTTAAAAGACGTTATTGACAATGTCGGCTGGGAGCTCAAAAACAGAGACGGAAAAGTCTTGACACCAACAGACGATATTCCAGAGACACCGAAACCTACGCTTGAGCAGCTAAAAGTCTTAAGAATGCTGGTTGATCCTACAAGAATTTACCTTGTGAGAAAGACAATGAGAGAAGTAGAATATGAAAAAGACAACGGCAAACCTTGGAGAATCAAAGTCTAAAGACACATTCTGCTATTTTAAAGGAGGCACTTTGCCTCCTTTTTTAATTTTTTTATTAAAGGGGTAGATTAAATATGAGATGTAAGTATTGCGGAAGGGATATGAAGAAAGTGGTTACACCGTTTAGAAGACCTGTTAAAGGTGAAACGCTTGTGGTGCAGGATATAGAGGTATACAGATGTCCTGGATGCGGAGCTACATTTTTCCCCAATGAAACATTAAAGCATACGGGCAAGAAGGTTGGCGAAAAACTTTTAGAAGTTGCAAAAGAGAGAGGCAGAATTGATAATATAAGCAGCTATAAGAGCAAATTGGATGATCAAAAGAAGATGGATTTAGAAGATGAAATCAAGAAAAGAAAACTTAAGAAAAAAGAGGGTACTCCATTAAAAGTTTTTACTTAAACTTTTGAATCAAGTTTAAGTTTTCTGCTTCCGTCTGAATTTCTGCATTGTTATATTTTTAAATAAATATGATAAATATTGCACTATTTTATAAGGTATATTTCTTGGTTGACGGAGCAGTACTATTGTATTTGAAGTAGATTTTAAACGAGTTTAACTTTTATAGGTTTAAAATTAGCTGTTGACTTATAGAGTTCTTAATTTAGATAGTAATTTATAGCTTAAAATAAAAAGTATGGAATGGAAATGAAGAACGACAAGCGGCAGCAAAAATAAGCTATAAAACTTAAACGCGGAAGCCGTGCGCACCTTGTTTATCGGTAAAATATATGTGAATCCTTCAAACTCGGTAAATTTTTCCTTGTATTTTTGATTAAATCCATGTCTACATCTATAGTTGAGATGCCTACAGCATTTTTCAGGTTTACTAAAATTTCCCCCCAAGGGTCATATATAACGGAGTTTCCGGATAATTTCCATTTGCCGCTTGTTTTGCATCCGTTAGCTGCAAGCAAATAAAACTGATTTTCTATGGAGCGGGCTCTTGTCAGGGTTTGCCAATGCTCAACTCTATTAATAGGCCAAACAGCAGGGTGAAGATGTATAATTGCTCCCTTTATTGCAGATCTTCTGAAAAATTCAGGAAACCTCAATTCATAACAAATAGATACGCCAAATCTCATATTGTGAAAATTAAAAGTATTTTCTTGATTTATAGAGCCTGTGTCAAAGTATTTATCCTCGCCTGTAATAGAAAATAACATTGATTTGATGTATTCGAATATTATTTCCCCATTGTATACCGCATAAAATATGTTATAAATTTTATCATCTCTATTAACAACATACGTGCCGCATATAGCCGTGTCGTAAGATATTTTCTTTATCTCCTTCAGTATTTCCGGAGTTGTTTTTGATAGATCGCCCAATTTTTTAAATGCAAAGCCTGTAGTCCATACCTCAGGGAGCAGCACCAAGTCGCTGTTTTGTTTTTTGGCTTTCTGAATAAGATACATACCCATTTTATAATTGCTGTCAACATCACCGGACACTATTTTCATTTGAGCAATAGAAACTCTCATATTTCACCCCACATGCAAATAATCAAATTTTTTTATCCATTTAACATTAAGCATCTTTAACAATCCGCTATTTAAAGGATATTCCGCCTGTATCAATCTTTCCGCATTTTTCTTTTCATTTTGCATTAATTTTTTATCCTGCAAGACATTTGTATATAAATCATTCTGCCCGCCATGCTGTCTTACGCCCATTATGTCACCAGGACCCCTCAACTCATAGTCCAGTTCTGCTATTTTAAATCCATCATTTGTTTTGCACAGTGCCTCTATTCTTTGCTCCGCCTCTTTCGAGATATTCTCTTTTGTCATGAAAATTGCCGTTGATTCTATGTTGTTTCTGCCTACTCTGCCTCTTAACTGATGCAGTGTTGATAATCCGAATTTCTCCGCATTATTAATAATTATCAACGTTGCATAAGGAGAATCAATACCGACCTCTATCACAGTTGTACTGATTAGACAGTCTATTTTTCTATTCTTAAACCTGCTGATTATGTCTTCTTTTTCTTCGCCCTTCATTCTACCGTGCAGCAGTTCAATAGTGCAGTCCTTAAAATATGTTTTTTTCAATTTTTCATACATGTATATTGCAGCGTCCGTTTCTTTCTGATTTTCCGATTCCTCAATTAGGGGATACACTATGTAGACTTGGTGATGCTTTGCTATCTCGTTCTGCGCCATCTCAAAAGCGCTTTTTGAATTCCGCTTTTTGAGGTGTATGGTTTTAACAGGTTTTCTGCCTTTCGGCATTTCATCCAATATTGATAGGCCGCTATTCTCATAAAGCATTACTGCAAGTGTGCGCGGAATAGGCGTCGCACTCATTATCAAAGTGTGGGGATGAAGGCCTTTGTCAGATAAAAATTTTCTCTGGTTAACGCCAAATCTATGTTGTTCGTCTATCACGATAAAGCCTAAATTCTTGAAGTGCATATCCTCTTGAATTAATGCATGTGTACCGATTATGCAGTCAATTTCACCACTTCTGAGTTGTTCATACAGTATCTGTTTATGTTTTGTGGAACTTGTGATTAATTTTACATTAAACTCCGGCAATTTTTCTTTTGCTTCTTCAAAAATCTGAGCTGCCAACGGCTGAGTTGGCGCCATTATGGCAGCTTGATATCCATTTTTTAAAGCTGCGAATGTGCTGAACAGTGCAACAACTGTTTTTCCGCTGCCTACATCTCCCTGCAGAAGCCTCAGCATAGGCCTGTTTTTCCCCATATCATTAAAGATTTCTTTTATGGCTCTTTGTTGAGCGCCGGTTAGAGAAAATTGTAATCTACCCGTAAATACATCTGTTAAATTTTTATCTATCGCTAATTTTGGTGCGCTGTCTTGTTCGATGTTTTTCTGCTGCATAATAAGTGCAAGTATAAAACAAAATGCTTCCTCATTTTTAATCCTTTCCTGCACGCTTTCAGCATGCGGATTTGTGTGTATATCGCGCACCACATCACTTAGAAAAATCAATTTTTCCTTAGCAATTATTGTGTAGGGCAGGTAATCATAAGGTTCCCTCGGCGATAGTCTTAGAGCTTTTCCTATAGCGCTGGCAATTGTTATATTTCTCATTTTTTCGTAGGAGGGGTATATAATGTTTAACCTTGGTTTAAAATCCTGATATTTTTTAATGGTTGGGTGATTTATTGTTTTATAGCCGTTAAATTGAGTAATTTTACCTTCACACACGATATTATCACCTGTTTTAATAGACTTAATTATTTTTCTCAAAAAAAAAGGCACATTGAACCAATTACATACGGCAACACCTGTTAAGTCTGATATCTGAAGGCTAAGATGATTTCTGTAGGATTTGGATATAACTTTTCCGCTTATTGCGCAGTAATTTTCCACCGGTGCATCTGCAATGTTTTTTATTGCTGTATAATCCTCGGTTCTCAGCGGCTGTATAAAAATTAAATCCTGGATAGTGTTTATGTTTTTTTTGCGGAAGTTGTTTTCTATGCGCCTGCTCAACTTCAATATGCTGATATCGGACAAAAGCCACGCAACAGTTTTATCGGATTTAAGCAGATTATTTTCTATTTTAGATAAGTACTGAACTGTGTACATGTCTTGATCAAACAGTGCTTTTAGTAATTTGCTCTCTAATCTATTTAACACCTTTTTATATATTGCAGCCTTTTTATACCCATCTAAAAACATAACACCATATAAATTCTATTATTATAGAGCATAAAATGCAAATAAGAAATAGGGTCTAAATTTTCCAGTTTCA
>CAZOGA010000069.1:0-7124 GCA_964579095.1 uncultured Desulfurellales bacterium | reverse complement strand
AGAGATTTTGCAAAAAAGCCACCCTTTTTGTAGCTTTTTTTAATTGATTCAGCTTCTATCAATTAGTCTTTCAGCCCCAAAACTGTTTCGATTTTATCCTTAAGCACATCGGGCGTAAAAGGCTTAACAATATAATTATTAACGCCTGACTGCAGGGCTAAAATAATATCTTCCTTTGCCGCTTCTGTCGTAACCATTATTATAGGTGTATTGTCATATTTACTATTGGATCTAATTTTTTTAACAAAGGTTAGCCCGTCCATTACCGGCATATTCCAATCCGCCATTATGATGTCAACATCTTTAGCCGATAAAATATCCAACGCTTCCTTGCCGTTTTCAGCCTCTAAAATGTCATCGCCGTAGCCTATTTTTTTTAGTGTATTTTTTATAATTCTTCTCATGGTAGAGGAATCATCAACCGTTATGACTCTCATCATATATCTCCTTTGCCCAATTTTAATATTTCCTGCATTTATCCGCCATTAAAGGGATTAGGTCTTAAATTTTCCAATTTAATTAATACCACAAAAGTTCACCGAAAATTTATGCCTGTTCACTGTTAGATTTTAACGATACCAATATAGCGAAATCTCCCTCTTCAGACTTAAACGGAATTTCAATGCTCGGAATATTCTTTTTAGTATTTATGGTATGTCCTTTGCCTAATATAACGGTCGGTATTGAAATTTTCATCCTTATACCCTTCTCGGCAAAAAGTTTCTTCGCTCTGCCCGCAATCATATTTGTCAGCTCGCCGACTGCATCCATAGTGTCGCTATCTATTCCCAGCACATCTTCACCTATAAAATCGCTCACTATATTAAGAGCGGTTTTTTTGGGAAATGACAGGGCTATTGACCCCGTAGCTTCACCGGTAAGTCCTATAATACCGCTCACATCGTATCCTACGGTATTACTCTGCCTAATTTTAAGAGGTTTGTCCATTGAAACCTTGACTGCTGCCACGGCTTCTATTATGGAATATGTTGCCTCTATAAAAGGATTAATCCACTCAACACTTAAATCTGCCATATCATTTCCCGCCTATTTGCATTATTTTATATATGTTCGCTGATTGCTTTAACAAAATCATCCGCTACAAACTTTGTGCAGAAGCCATCCACCCCTACATCTTTCGCCTTCTGCATATTGGCACTTCCGGATAGAGAGGTATTCATAATGACGGGTAAACTTTTGAACCTATTATCAGATTTTATTAATTCTGTAAATCTATAACCGTCCATATTAGGCATTTCAACATCCGTAATAACAATATCCAAAGCTTCTTTTATATTTCCATTATGTTCATCATATAATTTATTAAGCATATCCCAGGCTTCCTGTCCGTCTTTTGCCTCCATAATCAGTTTGGACAAAGGGCGCACTGCATCCCTAATGATTTTTCTTGCTGTTGAAGAATCATCAACAATCAATACCCTGACACTATCTTTCTCTTTAGCAATATCAGATGTTTTATCTATTATCTTTTTCATATCTTTATCGGAAAACACGCCCAGTTCTTCGCATATACTTTCAAAATCTAATATAAGCATTACTTTATCATCATCCAGGTTAATAGTGCCTGCAATCTTATTATCATATTTATAAGCCAATACTTCACTTGGAGGCTTAACGAAGTGCCATGATACCCTTCTGATTCTTTTGGCATCATGCACAATAAACCCTATGGTGATATCGTTAAACAGCGTTATTATAACCTTTTTATCAGCAAGATTTTTCGGTTCCTTTATATTCAGCCATTTTGCAAGACTAACAATAGGAATTACATCTCCTCTCAAATTATAAATGCCTTCCAATAAAGAATCCTGCATGGGTGCTTTCACCACATTAGGATATCTGATAATCTCCTTTACCTTCGCTATATTTATACCGTATATACCCTCATATACGCTGCCGTCTTTCTCTTCATTGTACATTCTGAAATCAACAAGCTCCATTTGGTTAGAGCCTACACGCAGTACACTGTTCTCTTCCATATCAAAAACTCCTTTTTTAACTTAGAGCTCCACTATCTTTCAAAATCTCATTAACATTAAGCATTGTTATTATGCCGTTATCTAATTTTCCGACGCCCTTTATATATTTCTCCAAATTCTGCGGCACATTAGCAGGCGCAGATTCTATATTTTTTTTATCTATATAGTACACCCTATCTACTTTATCTACCAAAAAACCTACATTATGTTGTTGTGTTGCCACTATTATAATTCTGCTTTCTGATCCTATACGCCCCTTATCAAGCTCAAATTTAAGATGCAGATCGACTATGGGAATTATCTTGCCCCTTAGATTAATGATTCCGATTAAATATTCCTTGGTATTAGGAACGTATGTCGGCTCGATAGGTTTTATTATCTCTTCAATATTTAATATATCTATACCAAAAAACTCATCCCCTAAGAAAAAACCTACAATTTGCTCATAATTATCTTTCATAATAACGACATTATTCATATCTTCGGTCTTTTTATGTGTTTGAACAGTCCCGCTATTTTCATCCATCATTAAACTTTTATCAAGCAGTTCCAAGCCTTTACGGTTTTTTTCGCCTTTCACTATGCAACCCTCCCCTCATCACAAGCAGCAGAGATTAATATTCGGTCTATTTTTTCTTCATCTGCCGGGCAAGATATTAGCCCGTTTATTTTCGCCTCATCACTTTTTTCCTTATCTTCCAAAACACCTTTGGACAATCCCACGATCAAAGCTTTCCTATAGGCACTAAACTCCCTAAGCCTCTTGGCAAATTCATATCCCCCGGTAAAGGGAATATTTAGATCAACAAATACAACATCATACATTTTCTTAAAAGCAGCATTCATACCGTCTTTATTGTTTGCAGCAACATCCACGCTATAATCTTTGTTTTTCATAATAGATGATATATTCTTAACCATCTCGTCATTATTGGAAGCAATGAGACATGATGCACCGTCCTCTTCCTTTCCGTATCTTATAAAATGATCTTCAATTTTGTTTGATATATTGGAGGATTCCCTTATTATAGAACCTATATCTAAAATTAATGTAACGGCTCCGTCACCCATAATTGTAGCGCCGGATATAGCTTTGACATTTGCAAGGTAATTACCGAGCGATTTAATGACTATTTCTTCTCTGCCTATTAAATTGTCCACTATTAGTCCAATTCTTTTTTCCGCCACGGCTACAACTACTACGTATATTTCTTTCTCATCTATAACCTTTTTATCTTTGCCTATACCCAAAGCATCCCCTAAGTATACTAACGATACAATACTGTCTCTCAAATTCAACACGTCCCTATTCTCAACCTTACCCAGATCGCTGCTTGTAATTTTAACGGTTTCTACAACGTTAACCAATGGTATCGCGAAAAACTCTCCGCTTATTTTTACAAGCAGCGCCTGTATGATAGCAAGAGTCAAGGGAATCTTTAAAATAATTGTGCTTCCTTTGCCTTTCTCGGATTTGATCTCTATTATACCGTTAAGCTTTTCAATATTCGTTTTTACAACGTCCATTCCAACGCCTCTGCCCGAAATATTACTAACTTGCTTGGCCGTGGAAAACCCGGGTTTAAATATCAGCGAAAAAGCTTCCTGATCGCTCATCTGTTTGGCTTCAGCTTCAGATATCAAAGATTTTTCTAATGCCTTCTGTTTGAGTAGTTCAGCATCCATACCGCGCCCGTCATCCTGCGTCTCTATAATTATATAGTTTCCCTCGTGGAAAGCGGAAAGTGTCACCTTTCCTTCAGCAGGTTTTCCTGTCCGAGACCGCTCTTCTTTGGATTCTATCCCATGGTCTATGGCATTTCTCACAAGATGGACCAGCGGGTCGTTAATTTCTTCAACTACACTCTTGTCCAATTCAACATCCGCGCCTTCTATAATGAGTTCTATATCCTTATCCACCTGCTTGGAAAGATCCCTGACAACTCGTGGAAATTTATTAAACACCTTGCCTATCATGACCATTCTCGTTTTCATTGCGCTCATCTGGAGATCTGAGGTTACAAGTGTTATTTGAGATGCAATGCCCGAAAGCTCTTCGGAAGCCTCATCGCCGCTTAACTTTTCTTCTACCTTTTGAGATATTCTCAATAATCTGTTTTTGCTTAAAACAAGCTCACCAACCAAATTCATGAGATCATCTAATTTATTGACATCAACACGTATAGTCTGTTCCGCAGGGATGTGCTTTTTGCCTTCAATCGCGGATACGCTGTCATTTTTATCTCCGGGAATATTTTTCTGCATCTTTCTCTGCTGCCTTCTTTTTCTATCTTCATCCATTCTCTGTCTTAAAAGCTCTTCTATCTTAGCATCTACGTCATCTTTTTGCTGATCTGCTGCTGCTTTGTCAGGATTTTGCTCTGTTTCCTTTTTAATCTCCTCTTCCTGTAATGAAATCAAATCATCCATACTGCCGTGTTCTTTTGTTTCTTCATCCTTACGTGTGTTTTCTTCTATTTCTTCTTTTTTATTTTCCTCTAAGGCTCCCATTTCCAAAATTTTATTTAATGCGGCAATGTTTTCGTTAACATCTATAGACTCATAATCTCCGCCATTTTTTATGCTTTCTATAATTAATTTAGTCTTATCTACCCCGGAAAGCACCACATCCATAATGGATGAGTTCATATTCAGCTCAAATTTTCTTAATTTATTCAGTATATCTTCTAATCTATGTGTAATGGATGTAAGATTTTCAAAACCCAAAAAACCAGATGAGCCCTTTATTGTATGAAATGCCCTGAATATCTTATTGAGCAGGTCGGCATCTTTAGCATTATTTTCCAGACTGACTAAATCTTCATCTAATTCTTCGATTAACTCTTCTGCTTCTGCTATAAAGTCTTGAATTATTTCTTCCATTTCTTCTGCATCTTCAGACATTCAGCACCCCTTATTCTTCCAATTTTTCCTTAATTTTCACAAACAGCTCAACTAATTTATTTATAGAATGGGCTAAATCATCTAATTCATCATTGCTCCCTGTGGGCAGCCTTTTTTTGGTATCACCCTTTATTATCGCATTTATAATATCAACATCATATAACATAGGCTTCACCACTTTCCGGGAGGCGAACAAACTCGCCGTTATGCTCATTAATATAACCAGGGCGCTTAACACGCCTATTGCAGACAGTGCATATAGTGTGCTCAAATCTATCTCTTTGCTTAATCTATTTAGAGGAGCATAAAGATCATTTGTCGGCAAAGTCAAACCCAATCCCCACCCCAGTTCCTTTAGATATGTATATCCTACAAGCTTATCAACATTCCTAAATTTATACCTCGATGTGCCTGTTTTGCCTTTTAAAATATCATTTTCAACAATGAGGCTCAGCGCCTCTCCATTGGCTTTATCCGCTAAATTTACATCATCCAGCAGAGTAATCTGCGGGTGTTCTATAGTTTGGGGGTCAAAAATCAACGTCCCTTTTTTATTTATAACCCATAAATATTTTTGCGAATATGGGTGCAGCTGCGCCGTTTTAATTAAACTGTAGATTTTCTCCGGATTGATATCAAACAGTATGTAGCCTATTTTTTTTTTATTTTCCACTATAGAAAAAATATATCCGTAAGAAACGCTGCTGTCCGCATTAATATGAAAATCTATAAACGCCACCTTATTATTGCGTATTCGCAATCGATCCTTACCGCTTTTTAATACCCTGTTTATATCAACAGTAAAAGATTTAGGATAGATGCAGACAGCTCTAAGATCATTGTTTAAAATCATTATAGAACGCAGATCAAGCACAATTTTTGCTGTGGTGAAAAGCGGTTTTAATTTATCTTCATAACATCTTTTTTCCCTATTTCGCATAAACTTAATAACGTTTCCCTCAAGCAGGTTGCCGAAAAGATATACAATATTTCTTTGAGACTCTATTTTGCTGTTTAATATTTTGGAATAGGAAGTCACTTCACGTTCCAAATTTCTATTAGCGTTACTTTTGAACTCATACTCCGTCTCTGTAACTACATGTTTTTTAAATGCAATAAGTGTCATGGTGGAAACAGCAGTAAAAAGCATTATGGTCACCAAAGCTATAGAGGCGGTATAAATGATAATCTTTCTCGACAGACCTCCGCCTTTCTTACCCATATTCTATACTTTTCCTTCTTATATTTCCCCTTCTTTCTATGGGAAAACTCAATATTACCCTGGAGCCTTCACCTATTTTGGAATATATGTCGATTTTGCCCCTATATCTTTCAGCAAGCACCTTTACCATAGATAAACCCATGCCTGCATTCTTCGGTTTTGTAGAATAAAACGGCACAAACACAAGTGAAACATCCTCAGATTTTATACCGGCTCCGTTATCCTCAATCTCGATGATAGCATTGTTTTTTACTTTTTCAATATTTATACTGATAGTTCCGTCGTTCTTGTCTGCATCACAAGCATTTTTAATTATTTCTTCCAAAATAAAACGCAGATGTTCTTCATTAAAAAACAGTTCTATATTATCCATTTGCTTAAAATCAAATTTTATACCCTTTTTTGTGTTTTTATACTTATCTGCAATGGATTTGACAATCCTACACAGATTAATTCTTTTCAGAGATGATGGAAATGAGTTGCTTATAGTCTCAACATCCAACACAATATGCATAATTTTCATGATTTCTTTATCTATGATAGACACATAAGGAAATACATATTTGGCGCAATTTTCAGGCGCAATTTTTTTTATTCTATTTATCATTCCGCCGACAACCATCAGCGGATTCCTTAAAGAGTGCGCCATGCCATGAGTTAAAGATTCTAAAAACCGTGACGCTTCAGATGGAAATGTTGAAACGCGCTGTTCCAAAAATGATATGCTGCTTATTTTCACACATATATAGTTCCGATATTTGAATGAATGCAGATAACACAACACAATATTGTCGCGTTTATCAAATAGATGCATAAAACTTTTATAACCATTCTTTGAATTTGATAATTTTAGAAAATTATCAAAGAACACACCCCTGTCTCCTTTATTAAACAGTTCTTTCAAGCTGCTGCCTGTATCCAGTGTAAATTGATCCTCAAAACTTTTATTACGGTAGCTTATAGTGCCGTCACTTTCTATAAAGGCAATAGGGTCTTCC
>CAZOGA010000068.1:0-7144 GCA_964579095.1 uncultured Desulfurellales bacterium | reverse complement strand
AGTATATAAATTAATAATATCTTAAGGAGGTGCAACTATGTATAAACGCTTGGTTATATTTTTCAGTATTTTTTTATTTTTGGCAACGTTCGGCATATCCAAATCCTTTGCAGCGAGAAACTACATAATAGCAACAGCAACACCAGGTGGCACATACTACCCTGTGGGAGTAGCCATAGCAACACTTATCAGTATGAAATTGGCAAAAAAGGGCATAACGGCAACCGCTATAACATCAGCCGGCAGCGGAGAAAATGTTCAGCTGCTTAAAAATAAGGAAGCAGACTTTGCTATACTCCAGGGATTATTCGGATCTATGGCATACAACGGAACCGGAGTTTATAAAAAACCTCAGAAATATTTCTATTCCGTAACATCTCTATGGCCCAATGTAGAACATTTTTCCCTGCTCAGCAAATATGCAAAAACCGGCAATATAATGGATCTAAAAGGGTTAGATGAAAGATTCTCTATAGGTAAAAGAGGAAGCGGGACAGAAGGATCGGGCAAAACTATCCTTTCTGCCTTGGGTATAAAGGTAGGCAAAGACATAAAACCTGTATATCTTGGATACAATCAAAGTGCAGACGCCATGATGAACGGCAGAATTGCGGGAGCAAACACGCCTGCAGGTCCTCCTGTTGCTGCAATAGTGAGACTTTTTGCAAGAGCCGGAGCCGACAAAGTCAAGGTGTTGAATTTTACGGATGCGCAGCTTAAAAAAATAGACTCAAATTACGATGTCTGGTTTAGATATGTCATAAAACCCGGAACATATCCAGGACAAAAAAAAGCTATAAATACGATAGCGCAGCCTAATTTCCTGGCTGTTAGAAAAGGGCTGCCCAAAAAAGATGTATATATAATAGTTAAAACAATCTATGAGAATCTGCCTTTCCTGCATAATATACACAAAGCAACGTATTACATAAAACTTAACAGCGCTATAGGCGGGCTGCCTATTCCGCTTGCACCGGGTGCTGCAGAATATTACAAAGAACGAGGAATTAAAATACCCGGAAAACTTTTAAAAAAGTAATCTAAGTTATGACATCAAATAATGCAGATGAATTAGAAGAAGGCGAATCCGGATCTAAAATATTAATAAGAAATCTTGATAAGCTGGGGCTTTTAGGCAAAATCGTCAATGCGATGAGCGTCATATTGGCGCTCTTTGCCTTTTGGTTTAATTCATTCGGTGTCATTTCCGAGCTCCACCAAAATGCTATATTCTATTCATTTATATCTTTTATAGCTTTCATACTCTATCCTACATCTAAAAAATTTCATAAGCAAACCCTTTATTTAGATGTAATTTTGGGAACATTGGCTTTTTTAAGCGGTATGTATATAGTATTTTTTGAAAATACCATTCATGCAAGAAATGAGGTTTTAATTCTTAGAGATATGGTTGTCGCCGCTATAGCCGTTATTCTGCTTATAGAACTATCAAGAAGAGTCGCGGGTTATGTTATACCATTTCTCGCCATACTCTTCAGCTCGTATGCTCTATTTCTTGGTAGATACATGCCGCCCGGTATGTTTAATTTTAGAGGCGTTCACATTTCAACATATCTTTACCGTATGTATTTTACAACAGACGGTATATTCGGGTATATCGCTACTATAGCCTCAACTTATGTATTTTTATTCATAATGTTTGCAGCATTCTTCTTAAAAAGCGGGGCGGGGGATTTTATTATAGAACTCGCTAAAGCCACACTCGGCAAAACCGTCGGCGGTCCGGCCAAGGTTGCGGTGCTCGCAAGCGGATTAATGGGATCAATCACGGGAAGTTCCGTTGCCAATGTCGTCGGCACTGGTTCTATCACAATACCGCTTATGAAAAGAATAGGACTTGCACCTGAATTTGCAGGCGGTGTTGAAACGGCCGCTTCAATAGGAGGACAGATGATGCCTCCTATTATGGGTGCAGGTGCTTTCGTGATGGCTCAATGGACTCAAATCCCATACACGACAATTATAGGTGATGCTTTTATACCGGCGCTTATGTATTATCTTGGAGTTTTGCTGAATGTTCATATAAGAGCTAAAAAATCAAAATTGGTTCCTCTTGAAGACAAAGATATACCAAAATTGAGAGATGTTCTAAAAAGAGGATGGCATTTCCTTGTGCCGATAGCTGTTCTAATCACGCTTCTCGTTATGGGATACACACCTACATATGCTGCCATAATAAGCATTGTATCCGTAGTGGCTGCAAGCTGGATAAGGAGAGAATCCCGCATGGGTTTTAAAGAAATATACAGTGCCATGATATTCGGCGTAAGAAATACTGTAGCTACAGGCATTCTTCTTCTCATCGCCGGAATCATTGTCGGCATTATAACATTAACAGGACTTGGTATAGCGCTTTCTATAGTGGTAACATCATTTACATCCAACAGCATATTTATACTCTATCTATTTACTGCCCTGGCTGCACTATTTTTAGGTATGGGTCTTCCCGTTACGGCATCATATATCGTTTTAGCAATTTTAATAGCGCCTGCTTTCAAAATGATGGGTGTCGGACTCCTTGCTGCCAATATGGTTGTATTCTGGCTTGCTGAAACTGCCAACGCCACTCCGCCGATTGCTTTGGCTGCATTTGCGGCAAGCGGCATAGCCGGTTCGAGGCCGATGCCTACTGCTGTTGAAGGATTCAAACTTGCTAAAGGACTGCTATTGATACCCATACTATTTTTGTACACCAATATATTAGCCGGATTTAATGTTAATGTCATACAGCCGGCTGTATGCGGGCTCTTGGGACTATTCGGGTTCACTATTTTCTTAGAAGGATTCTGGACAAGAGAGCTTGGATATTTTGAGCGGCTTCTATTTTTAATAGCCGGGCTGTTGTCATTTTACCCTGCTCTGCAGACAAATATAGCAGGTGTTGTTTTAGAATTATCATTATTCACATATTATTGGCTCGCGTCCAAAAAAGATAAAGCAAAAATTTGATATTTTTAGAATTTTACATATCAGCTATATAAGATGCCAGATCAAGCAAGCGCTTTGAATATCCGAATTCATTATCATACCAAACCAGCACCTTGGCAACTCTGTTCATAACCACTTTGGTGGATAGAGCATCAACAGTGCCGGAATGCGGGTTCCCTATTATATCAGCAGACACAATTTCATCGCTGTTATATGCTATAATATCTTTAAAGTTTCCTTCCGATGCCTTTTTCAAGGCTGCATTTACACTCTCTATTGAAACATCTTTATTCAGATATGCTACAATATCCGTCAATGCACCGTCAACAATCGGCGCCCTTACTGCTATGGCATCCATCTTTCCTTTTAATTCAGGGATAACTATAGCCGTAGCTTCTGCCGCACCCGTGCTCGTGGGAATCAAAGAAGCGGCTGCTGCACGCCCCCTGCGCCTCTTACGGGCGGGACTGTCCACCAAAACTTGGCTTGAGGTGTAGGCGTGAATAGTGGTCACCATCATACTTTCTATTCCAAATTCGTCGTTAAGAACCTTAGCAACAGGAGCTAATGAGTTAGTTGTGCATGAAGCATTCGATATAACATCATGTATTTCAGGATTATAGCTATGTTCGTTTACGCCCATAACAACAGTTAGATCAGCGCTTTTAGAGGGCGCGCTTATAATCACCTTTGAAGCCCCGGCTGCAATATGCCCTGCTGCATCTTCCCGCATTCTGAAAAGCCCGGTGCATTCCAATACAATATCCACTCCGAGTCTGTCCCAAGGCAAATTAGAAGGTGATTTTTCATTAAAAACGGCTATTTTTTCAGTTCCCAGTTTTATATAATCCGAACCGGATTCAACGGGAAATGAAGCACCGCCATGTACAGAATCATACTTTATTAAATAGACAAGATCATCAATCGGGGTAAGGTCGTTTGCCGCAACTATCTTAATATTTTCCGGAGAATTAGACATATAGTGCCGCAGCACCAATCTTCCTATACGTCCGAGACCATTTATGGCAACTCTTTTCATAATAAATATCTCCTTTAGTACAAAATCATAAAAATGTTCCTAATCAACCTACTCTAAAAATTATATCAGCTTTCATTTATATCGCAAGAAAAATTTTTGCCCGGATATGCTATTACATACATCTTTACATAATATTTTTTAATCTTATAATGTGCGTGTTATGAAGATGTATGCCGAGTGTTACTTATGTTTTATATCTCAAGCTATACGAACAGCGCGGCTGTCTACACAAAATAGGGAAAAACTGCTTGAAGTAACGCATAATGTGATAAATGTTTTAAAGAATATAGATTACAACATGCCGCCGCCCTTAATCAGCCATGATGTATATGGCACAATAAGAAAAACACTTAATATTAATGATCCCTACAAAGCAATAAAGGACAAATACAACAAGATTGCCTCTGCATATGAACCTGCGCTCAAAAAGAAAATTAGTCTTTCAAAAGACAAATTATTGTGTGCGTTGAAGATATCACTCGCGGGCAACATAATAGACTTCGGCGCTCAAATGACAAATTTCAGTATAGAGGAAACATTAAACGATGTCATAGAAAACGGACTTAAAATAAACAGTATAGATAAGTTCAAGAATGATCTAAAAAATGCCGAATCACTTGTGTTTATTGCAGATAATGCCGGTGAAATCGTGTTTGATAAGATTATGCTTGAAACAGTCAAAGAGCTGTACCCCAAAATCAACATAACAATAGTTGTGCGAGGCGGCCCGATAATTAACGATGTCACAAGGAATGACATAACAGGTCTGGAATTGGAAAAAATAGCCTCAGTAGTAGATTCCGGACAAGCGACACCGGGTTATTGGCCTGAATTTTGCAGTGATGGATGCAAAAACATTCAAGATAATGCAGACATTATTATAGCAAAAGGACAGGGAAACTTTGAAACGCTAAGTGAGATAAAAGATAAACGTGTCTATTTCTTGTTTATCATTAAGTGCAGTGTGGTAAGTGAGTATTTCCTGCTGGATAATCTATCAAAAATTTTTGCAAAAAATGATGAGGATCTATGGGCAAGAGTGCAGGAGTAGACGAAGCCGGCAGAGGTCCATGGGCAGGACCTGTTGTTGCAGCCTGTGTTATACTTAACAAAAACACACCCAACATAGATGAGATAAACGATTCAAAGCAGTTGACGGAAAAAAAACGTGAAAAACTGTATGAAATAATCAAAAAAAACTCAATATACGGCATCGGTGCGTCTTCAAGTAAAGAGATAGATAGGATAGGCATTGTTAAAGCTACCGAGCTTGCAGTAAAACGCGCCGTTGAGCATATGAGTGAAAAACCTGCATTTTTATTAATAGACGGAAAAGATAAGTTTGAACTGCCCATAAAATACAAAACGATAATAAAAGGCGATTCGAAGGTTAAATCAATTGCCGCTGCCTCAATTTTGGCTAAGGTGTGGCGCGATAGATATATGAAGTTATCAGCAGATATTTATCCTCAATATGGGTTTGAAAGACACAAGGGCTACGGCACAAAAAATCATCTCGAAGCGCTCAAGAAACACGGCATATGCGAACTGCACAGAACAAGCTACAAACCCATACAGGCAATAATCAAAGAAAAAAGCAGAAAGCCTAAACTTCTTTTACATACATGCTGCGCACCGTGTGCAACAAGTGTCATCGAAAAGCTTAAAGAAAAATATGAGATAGATGTGTTTTTTTATAATCCTAATATACATCCAAAAAAAGAATACGGAATAAGGCTCGACGAGATAAAAAAATTATGCAGTTTCCATAAGATTAAGCTGCACATTGGTGAATACGACACAAAAAAATGGTTTAAACTTACCAAACACTATAAACAGGAAAAAGAGGGCGGCAAGAGATGCACAATATGCTATGCTTATCGTATGTTTAAAACAGCAAAACTGGCGAAGCAAAACGGTTTCCAGTATTTTACAACAACACTTTCGGTGAGCCCTTTAAAAAAATATGACAAGATAAAACATATCGGGGAAACCTTATCAAATGCACTTGGTGTTAAATTTGAAGATACGGATTTCAAAAAGAAAGATGGTTTTAAGCGCTCTGTGGAACTATCAAAACAGTTCAATTTCTACAGACAAAACTACTGCGGATGTATATATTCTATGAGGGATTCGTTAGAAAAGGATGGTTACGATGGAAAAGAAAAACATTGATGAGTTGATTGAAAAATATCACTTTAAGCTTGAGGAAACACATATTTCATGGGTGCTTATTGGAAACAGCATGGTCTATAAAATAAAAAAACCGGTGAATTTCGGGTTTTTAGACTACTCAACATTGGGAAAAAGACTTGAGTGCTGCGAAAAAGAGGTAGAATTAAATTCAAGATTTTCGAAAGATATATATTTGGGTATCTCAAAAATAGTCGAAACTGAAAGCGGCTTGGATTTCGACAAAGAAGGCAAACTTGTTGACTACTGCGTAAGAATGAAAAAGATACCGGCAGATAGAATGATGGATGTGCTTATTAAGGAAAATAGAGTTGAAGAAAAACACATTAAGGCTCTCGCTGAAAAAATAGCCGAATTTCATAAAAATGCTGTAACCAATAAACATATCGCACAGTTTGGAACTGTTGAAATGAATAGAAAAAACACAGATGAGAATTTTGAACAGACAAAGGATGCTGTTGGCGACTATATAACGCAGTATCAGTATAATAAAGTAAAAGATTACACTAACAATTTCTATAAAGAAAATGGCAAATTATTTGAAAAACGCATAAAAATGAATAAAATACGCGATTGTCATGGTGATATGTATTCGCGCAACATCTGTATAGAAAATGAAAATAAGATCTATATATATGACTGCATAGAATTTAATGAACGATTTAGATACTCTGATGTTGCAAGCGATGTCGCATTTCTGTTGATGGACTTAGAAAATTATTCAAGATACGACCTGTCAAATATGTTTTTAAAATATTACATAGAATTCTCAAACAATACAGAACTGCTTGATATAGTGAACTTCTACAAAATCTACAGGGCATATGTGAGGGGGAAAATTGCATTTTTTCAGCAAAATAGGCAGGAAGCTAATAAATATTTTGATCTATCATTCGGATATCTGCCTAAAAAATTTAAACCAAAATTAATAATAATGTGCGGTCTGACGGGTGCAGGTAAAAG
>CAZOGA010000067.1:5521-7151 GCA_964579095.1 uncultured Desulfurellales bacterium | reverse complement strand
TTGACGACAGATCCTCGGCTGAGGCATTTTTTATATTTTCAATGCCGCCGAAATGTTCAAATAGCGCTCTTTTGCGCTTTTCCCCAATAAATTTTACTCTGTCAAGAGCACTTGCTATAACACACTGTTCCCTCTTTTTTCTATGATATGATACGGCAAATCTATGCGCTTCGTCACGCATTTTTTGCAAAAACTGCAGCAGATTCTCGTCAATATCAATCTTTTTACCTTGATAATAAATACTGTCTTCAACTTCTCCTTTACTGCGGACAGACATACCTAATTGCTTTTCTTTTGCTATGCCAAGCGCTGTTATACCCGTAGCATCATAAACTGCATTTGCCTGTATAACACCGCCGTCTGCTAAAATCAACCCGGGCAGTGCCTTTTTTGTTTTTATCAGCAGTTCAATATGCCTCGATGTAGTCTCCCTCATAGCATCACTTTCATATCTTGATTCAAGCGCATATCTTCTATACATATTCCTGCTAAATCCGCTTATCTCATATCTAACCACTCCTGCAACTACATTTTGAAAACTGATATGCGATATGTCTATAACATCTATTATATAAGGAACAGCGCTTAGTTTAAGCACATTCTGCAGTTTTTTAAAATTGCCTATATTGTTTTTTACGTATTGTATATGATTTCTAAGTGCAATCTGCGAATTTTTTTGCGCAATATCCAAAAGACGCTTTTTTTTGCCCCTCTTTGGAATGTTGACCCTTACATTTTTCTCTCTGCTCAACGCTTCCTCAACCACTTCATTATCATTTAAAACGTGCGTTAAAATGATATCCGGTATAATTTCCCTGCCGTATGCGTAGTATTGCATAAGAAAATTTTCAACAAAATCACTGTCTAAAACAGCATTGTAGAAAAAATAGCTCCTATTGCCCGTCATATTTGAAAATCGTATATTTAGTATATATGCGCAAATGATATTATCTTCCTGTTCAAATGCCACGGCATCGAGAAAATCCTCATTAAATTCACTCACGGCCTGCTTATCCTGCAGCAGCTCCAAAGACTGAATCTTGTCCCTTATTTTAATAGCTTCTTCATACTGTTCATTTTTTGAAAACGCATCCAATTTATGTTTCATACTGTTTTTCAGATCCTTCGGATTTGATAGGATGTGTTTTATCTCGTCAATAAATTCAGCATACTTTGCTTTAGATATTTTATGTGCGCACGGTGCAGAACATTTTCCCATCTGATAATATATACATGGATCATGATAGCTCTCGCAGCTTTTATCGTTTTTTTGGGCTATTTTATAGATTGACTTAAAGGTTTTTATCAAAAACCTTAGTTTCTCAACAGGCGTCACAGGTCCAAAATAAAAATCTCGTCGGTTTTTGATGCCGCGCGCCATCATAATACGGGGATATTTTTCATGCATTGTTATACGCAAATAGGGATAACTTTTATCATCTCTTAAAATTATATTGTATGGCGGTCTGTGCTCTTTGATTAGATTTGACTCCAAAAGAAGCGCTTCAAGCTCCGATTTTGTAATAATGAATTCAAAGCTTTTCGCTTCTCTCATCATAGACTGTTTAAAAAATCCCAAATTATTTCTATTTAAATAAGATTTTACTCTGTTTTTTAAAATTTTTGCTTT
>CAZOGA010000067.1:0-5421 GCA_964579095.1 uncultured Desulfurellales bacterium | reverse complement strand
TCAAATAAAACGCCTATAGCATCTCTAACCGCATTCATATCAAACAGATATCCGAATGAATTGACAACATCCGGCATATGGTTTTTATCAAACCCCAAAGCGGCAATAGTTATAGGTGCATACTCTATTTTATTTAAGCTTTTAGAAAACTCGTTGTTATATTCATTAAAAATAGCTGATAGAGCATATGCAGGTAGTGCAAAGACAACAGCATCAGCCTCAATATCATCCGCACTTGTATGCAGAACAAATCTGTTTTTTCTTTTTTTTATACCATCTACAGATGCATGAACAGTTTTGATGTCTTTACTCAAATGTGAAACAAAACTGCTTAATCCATCCTTAAATGATAATAGCTTAGCTGAAAATGGCCCCGATGCACTTTTTGTATCTGCTTTTTTTTCACGCATCAGTTTGAAGAGCCCTTTAACTAAGGATCCGTATTGGCGCTCTATGGTTTTAATGCGCGGAAATGTTGCGTCCATGCTCATTTTAGAGGGATCTCCCGCATATACGCCTATTGACATCGGACCTATCAGTTTATTTAATATCTCCCGTCCCAATCTTCTTATAACAAAATGTTCAAGCGTCTCATCGAATTTCAGCATAGGCACAAATGCCTCTTTGATAAAACCAAACTTCCCTTTTAATGTTAAGAAATTATTAAATAGGAGTTTTACAGGATTTTCCGGCAACTCGAACAGTTTACCATTTGAAAAAATAAAACGCCTGCGTGATTCGTTTCTGCTCTGTATCATGTTTTTTTCAAATTCGGATTCATAAACAAGTTTCAGTATCTCCTCTTTATTATCCAAAAACCCATTAGATCCCGTCTCTATCGTATATCCGCTTTCGTGAATTGTTTTCGACTTACCGCCCAATTGTTCATCCTGCTCTATCAGAACAGCACTATGCTCAGTATGTTTATTTATTATATATGCAGCGGATACGCCGGATATCCCGCCGCCTACAACAGCTATATCCATCTTTTAACCTCCTTAACAAGCATTGATATAAACGCATCATCATAGTTTAAGCACGGCACTCTGTAAAAATATTCAACTCCAGCCTCTTTTGCTAATTTGTAGTATATTTTATCTATTTCATATGCCGTTTCGGTATTCTCCGCAGCAAAACTTATAGGCACAACGATAATGGCTTTATACTCTTTTGATGCGTTTTTGATAAAATCGGCAGTCGAGGGTTCAAGCCACTTAATAGGCCCCAATTTTGATTGGAAGCTTAAATGTATATCAGCTTTAATGCGTTTCTTTAAAAAATTTGCAAATACCTCTATATCATTTTTATACGGATCATGCGTATTTTCAGATAATTTAAGCGGCAGACCGTGAGCAGACAATAAAATTAATGTTTCCCTTTTTAATGCATCAGGCACATTATTTAGGGCATCTTTTATTTTTTCCACCATCAATTCCATAAAATCAGGATAGATGCACAACGGGGGCTTTGTGGGATAGCGGTAGTCCATAATACTGCCGTGTGTTGTATGGGAATAAAATGTGTACATAGGCAAAACTATAGGATTTTTACAGCATTTCCTTAGGGATGGACGAGAATATCTAAAAGCATAACAGACCTTCACGCCGACTTTTGACCCTATCATATCAGTCTGTTTTTTTGTAATACCAAATATCGGCGATCCGCCCGTTGCATTCAATATTTTTAATGTATCTTTTGACCTTATCATCGTAATCAGCAACGCAATAAAAGGTCTTAAGATACCGGGTACAGGCATAATTCTAACATCATTAAACATATTGAACAGAAATCTTGGAATGTCGCTTATTTTCCCTATGCCTCCGGCGTTAGCAATGACTACACACCTATCTGAAGGCATGAACTATATCCACTAAATATTTTGCCGAATCTTCATCTGTTTGGGGCAATATACCATGTCCCAAATTGAATATATGCGCCCTATCTCTCATAGCATTCAAGATATCATAGGCTTTATTTTTTATAGTCTTCCTGTCCGACAGCAAAACGGCGTTATCCATATTGCCTTGAATACATTTTTTGCTCTTTAAACTGACGCTTTTTATATCCAATCTCCAATCTATGCTTATGCAGTCAAAACCGAGTGTCAAAACATCATCAATAATATGAGTTGAATCCTTTATATAATAAATGGAAGGTGTATCAGATAGTGCTTCAGATATTTGCTGATTATAGGGATAAACAAATGTTTTATATATATCATTAGGCAATATACCGGCCCATGAATCAAACAGCTGCACGGCGTCGCATCCGCTTGCTATCTGCATTTTTAGATAATCAATCGTAAGCCGGGTTATAATTGACATCAATTTTTTAAACTGCTTGGGATTGTCATATAAAAAAGCGCGCGCCTTATAAAATTCCTTTCCGCCTCCGAGCATATAGCAGACCACAGTAAATGGCGCACCCGCAAAACCTATCAATGGTTTTTCTTTATACTCATCTTTTATTATCTTGACTGTTTGTTTTATAAACGGCAGCTCATGCTCGATATTCCGCTCATAATTTATGTTGCTTAAGTCCAATTTGACCGCAGGCTGATTATTTGCTTTATATGATATTTCCGCACCAAGTACTTTAAGCGGTATCAAGATATCTGAAAATAGTATCATTGCATCCACATTTATCTGCTCTAAAGGCATCATTGTTATTCGAGAAGCCAGCTCCGGCGTTGTGCACATCTCCGAAAATGAATGTTTCTCCTTTATATCCCTATATGATTTTAGAAATCTTCCCGCCTGCCTCATAATCCAAATCAGGGGTTTATCCGAGGGAACGCCTCTTATTGCAGATAAAAATTCATTCTTAACCATAAGTTTACTTTGCCTCAAGCCAATTATCGGCTATTTTTATACTAACATTTAACGGCGTTGTAAAATTAACAACATTCTCCATAGCATCTTTTATTATTAGTTTAACATTATCGGCAATATCTTTTTTAGTTTCAATAAGCAGTTCATCGTGCACCTGCATTATAATATCCGCATCTAATCCTTTTAATTTGTCATCTAATTTTATCATAGCCATCTTTATGATATCGGCTGCGGTTCCTTGTATTTTCATATTGACAGCCGCCCTCTTTTCAAATGATGCCATATAACTGTTCTTGCTGTTTATGTTTGGAAAATATCTTCTGCGCTTAAAATAGGTTTCGGAAAATCCATTTTTTTCGGCATATTCTATCGCCGAATTGATAAAATTCCTGACCTTTGGAAACCTGTCAAAATATTTTTCTATAATATCTTCAGCTTTTTGTTTGGATATATTGAGCTGCTTTGATAAAGATAGAGCCCCCATACCGTATAATATACCGAAATTGATTGTTTTTGCCATCCGTCTTGCGTTGTGATCAACCATAGCAGGATGCATATTAAATAGTTTCACCGCGGTTTGAGTGTGTATATCCATACCTTTTTTAAATATTTCAAGCAGAGCTTCATCTTTCGATAGTTCACACAGCACCCTCAGCTCAATCTGTGAATAATCAGAGCATACAAGCACATATCCCTTCTCTGCTATAACAGCCCGTCTGATGCCGGAGTGTATCTCATCATCCGCCGCAGGTAAATTCTGCAGATTGGGGTTTGAGGATGATAGTCTACCTGTGGATGTCAGCGTCTGATTAAACGTCGTATGCAGTCTGCTATTTTTATCAACCTTTTCCATAAACGGATTAATATATGTCGATATAACTTTTGCTATGGTTCTATAATCTATAATGAGTCCGGCAATATCGTTTTTTTTTGCCAATTTTTCCAAACTTGCAGCATCCGTAGAATATCCCGTTTTTGTTTTTTTCGTAGGTTTTATGCCGAGTTTTTCAAACAGTATTCTCTGCAGTTCCTTTGTGGAATTTATATTAAATTCCTCATTTGCTGCCGCATATATTGATTTCTCTATATTTTTTATCTTATTCTCAAGCTCATTTTTAAACCCCGTGAGATAATCCACATCTATTTTTACACCTGTTTTCTCCATATGATAAAGAATTATTGATAACGGTAGTTCAACTTCATTCAGCAAAAATGATAAATTGAGGTCCTCTATAAGTTTTTTAATATACAGCGCTGCATATACCAATTTTTGCGGCAGCCCGCTGAGGTTGTTTATCCTGTTGAAATACTCGATATATGTCTGTGAAAAACATTTACTGATATCACCTCTCGAATCGGGATCAATCAAATAACAGGCCGTTTTTATATCAAACGGTACCTTATCAAAAACAAGTCCGTAGTTTAAAAGCTCTTTTATATCATAAACAAAATAGTCACCTGCTGATACTGTAATCTTATCAAATGCGTTTTTGTCAATCTTTGATACAGTATCTCCGCAAGCCGCCCATATTGAATTTTTCTCTGCATATATCACAACATCCTTATCTTTTATACCCTTCACAAAATCAGATTTATGAACAATTTTGCTGTCTGAATTTCTATCCTTGTTATATGTTATGAAAGACTTAAAATTATACCGTAAAAAGAAATCGTTGATTTTATCTTCATTTTTATGGTTTTTTTTAAGATCTTCTAATGTTATATCTATGGGCACGCTGTTTTCCAACTGCACCAGCTTGCGGTACATCTTGATATTGCCGTCATTTTCTATGGCCTTTCTTATTTTGGGCTTTAAATTTTCCAAATTACTCAATATGCCGTCTATGTTCTTGTATTCGGATAAAAGCGCAGACGCCGTTTTAGGTCCTATAGATTTAACGCCAGGTATATTATCGGCGCTATCGCCTATGAGTGCAATATAATCAATGACCTGATTTGGAAATACGCCCAATCTTTCATATACATCCTCTTTGTTATAAATTTTATCCTTAACAGGATCATATACGACAACAGCCTCGTCAACCAATTGAAGCAGATCTTTGTCCGGCGTTACAACAACCACATCAAAATCACCCTTAAATTTTTTTGCTGTCGTTCCTATTAAATCATCAGCTTCATACCCGTCTTTTTCTATGATATTAATACCGAATAATTTTATCATATTCTTTATAGGTTCTATCTGCATGGAGAGCTCATCGGGCATAGGCGGCCTATTTTCCTTATATGTTGAGAGTATATCTTTTCTAAATGTAGGTTCTTTCGTATCGAACAGTATAACAATATATTTCGGATCTTTTTTTTCTATATCAAGCAGAAGACGCGCAAACCCAAAGATGGCATTGGTTGGAAACCCGTTATATGAAAGATTCTTTATGGCAAAGAAAAACCTATACAAAAACGAACTTCCATCAATAAGATAGATTGTATCCATGCCTGAATTTATATACAAAAAACCTGCATTAGTCTATTAATATTTGATTTTACACACATCTAAATACATAATGAGACCACTGCACAGCGATGAAATAATATTTTAGCACTTTCTTGTCAAGATTCCCTCAACTTCAAA
>CAZOGA010000066.1:0-7225 GCA_964579095.1 uncultured Desulfurellales bacterium | reverse complement strand
TTTTTTTGCATTGAGTATAAAAGATGTGATTTTCCTATGAAGGGCTGCGTGCAGCCCCTTAGAATTTTGGATTATAAATGATAAATTTTAAATTAAGGAAGTAAGCGAGACAAAGATAATCTTAAAGCGCTTGTTGTGCTTAGGTTGGCAGTGCTGATAATTTTTGCAGGTTGTGCAGTATATGCTGCGGTTTATTTTATATAAAAACAATTTAAATTTTAACTATTAAAATTTTTTTATTTATCTTAATACTTACTTTTACCCCTATCTTTCATTTAAAATTCAATCTGCAATATATGCCAAAACCCGATATCTCTATATTGTTCGGATGACTTGACTATCCTTAAATAATTTGCATAATCTCTATCCAAGCGAATAGGTGGTGGGGTTCGCCATACAACCGCTCTTGAAAAGGAGACAATGACCCCTGCAGTATAATAATATTGTAAGGAGGTTACATTGATGCTCTATCTTCTAAGCATCCTTCAGCTGGCATTTGTAGTTCTTTTGTCACCTTTAATTGCCGGCATTTTTAATAAACTGACGGAAACATACGAGTCAAAAGAAGGACCGTCCATATTACAGCCCTACTACGATCTGTTTAAATTGTTTAAAAAACAAAGCGTAGTACCTCAGGTTGCATCGCCCCTGTTTCAAATTGTCCCATATATTACATTTTCTATGTATATGTTTCTAACATTGGTTCTGCCGATTATAACGGCATTTCCTTTGGCATTTGGACCTGTTGTGGACTTTATAGGCGGTGGTTTGATCTTCGGCGCTATCGCGGCGCTTAAAAAGATAGCTTCACTCGACAGTCGCAGCAACTATTCTCATCTTGGCGTTTCGAGGGCATCGTCTATAGGCGCATTAGCCGAGCCGATAGTCGTTTTGATTTTTATAACATTCGGCGTTATATCACACACGAATAATCCGTATATTGTTAATAATATAATGCAGACATCAAGTCATTGGTATTTATCGCTAATTCATTGGTTCGTTGTGTTTGCATTTTTTATGGCTTTGCTTATAGAGACCGGCAAACTGCCGATTGAATCTCATTCAGGCAACGAGTTCGGCATGATAGACCAGGCAATAGAGATGGAATATTCGGGCTCGGAGCTTGCTTTTATGAAATGGGGCAGCTATATTAAGCAGTTTTTGCTTATGAGTGTTTTTCTAAACGATTATCTATTGGCTTTTTGGGTGCCCATGAAGATAAGCTGCGGCGGAGTTTTAATTTACAGCCTGATTCATCTAATAAAACTGGCAATACTTGTTTTTGTTATCGCAACGATTCAGTCAACTGTTTCAAAATATAAGCTGTTTAAAAACTTTGAATATGTTGCAATAGCATTTTCGTTCGCATTTCTTGCTATCGTAGTATTCTATACATCAGGAGGTGCACTGTGAAAGATGTATATCTGATTGTCGGTTTTCTGCAGATAGTGCTTATCATATTTATGCAGTGGCAGATATATCTAAAGAAAATTATTATTACATTTGCCGTATCTTCCTTTGCCATTGCCGTGTTTTTATTTGTAAACGGCACTATTCTCAACAGCATGAATCTGCTTATACTTGCATCGCTTACTATTGTTATTAGAGGCGTGTTCATACCGCTCTATATGCTTAAAAAATTAAATACTCAATACAGGGAAAGGGAGGTGAAACATACTATTCCTACCGCTGCATCTATCATAATATCACTTCTTTTGGTTGCTTTGGCGTATGTTATTTATAGATTTACGCTATACGATGTAATAGACATAAAAGCCGGTTCCATACCTATCGCCATAATTCTGCAGGGCATATTCCTTATCATTTCCCGCAACAATGCCTTCGTTCAGCTTATAGGCTATATGGTTATGGAAAACAGTTTATTCCTGCTTATCGGATATATGTTTCCCGAGCTGCCGTTTGTTGTTGAGGGCGGAATACTGCTTGATTTGGTGGGTATTGTTATGATTTCAGGTATTATTATGAGGCTTAGAGAAGATATAGTGCCCAATGTTATAGATGAATTTGAAGAGTTTAGGGGGTAAATCATGACATACTATTATCTGCCGATTATTTTTCCTTTAATAGCCTCCATACTATGCTTAATAAAAAATGGTACTTTGAGTGAAGTTTTTTCGCTTTCTGCTGCAATACTTACTGTTTTTGCATCTTCGTATATACTTGTGTTGAATGCAGTTTCAACCAGTTTCTTTTATATAGACGGATTTTCTAAAGTTATGCTTGCTGTTATATCATTAATTTATCTTACAACGGTTCTTTTTTCGTTGACTTATTTAAGGCATGTCAAAAAACCGCTTTTAAGAAAGAACACATATTACATATTTTTAAACCTGTTTGTTATGAGTATGCTTTTCAGCGTGTCTTTAAATAGTTTAGGTCTTATATGGGTCGGCATTGAAGCGACAACTGTCACAAGTGCGCTGCTTGTAGCTATAGATAATGATGATGCGTCGCTTGAATCATCCTGGCGGTATATAATAATCGTATCAACGGGCTTAATTATGTCGCTTGTAGGAATTGTGTTTATCTATGCAAGCATGCATACGCTTGATATTGCAAAACTGCTTACGATGAAGCCCATTCATCCAAAGCTTCTCGCCGTGGGAGCTGCTCTATCCATAGCCGGATTTTCAACAAAAGCCGGTATTTTTCCTATGCATACGTGGCTTCCGGATGTTCACGGGCGCTCAATTGCGCCGGTTTCCGCTATATTTTCATCCATATTGCTCCCCACAGCACTATTCGGTGTGTATAGGATTATGCAGGTTGTGCCTTTTGATAATATCAAAATGTTTGCTTTTGTTTTGGGTTTTATGACAGTAGCATTCGCAAGCATATTCTTAATTACACAGAAGTTCTACAAAAGGATGTTTGCATACTCTTCAATGGAAAATATGGGCATGATATTGATAGGGCTGTCTATCAACAATAAATATGCATTTTTGGGTGCAGTTGTTCTGTTAATTTCCCATGCTTTTGCTAAGTCATCTGCATTCTACACAACAGGAAGTGTGCTTTCTGTGTATAAAACAAGAAACATAAACGAGGTTAAAGGGCTTGTACACGTGATTCCATTTGGAGCTTACAGTCTTATTCTATCGGCTTTGGCTGTTACCGGTGCGCCGCCGTTTGGAACATTTTTGGGCGAGTTATTTATTATTTATGCAGTTTATGTGAAATTCGGCATTATTATAAGCCTGATTTTGCTTTTATTTCTGTCCATAGCGTTTTTTTCCGTAAATTACAAGGTTGCGAAGATGTCTTTTTCAAAGTGCAACAGATTGTCCAAGCAGAAAGACAGTGTTATGAGTTCTTTTGTGCCTGTAATCAATACTATTTTGGCTTTTATGGTTATATTTGCTGTCGGTTTTATAAATGAACTTATAACTACGGGGATGATAAAATGAGGTTATTAGGTATAATAGAAAAAAGTGATAAGGAACTGCTGCTTATACAAGATAAAGATAGGTTTTTTACTGCAGATAAAAACGAGTGCAAAGAAAAATTTGATAACTATTCGGTTATAAAAAATAGAGATATTTCAATAGGCAACGGAAAAACACAGGGCGAGGGTGTCTTCAACTTTAGATATGGTCCCGTTACTGCGGGTGTAGCCGAAGCGGGTATTTTTAATATATACACATACGGCGAGAGGATCCTGTCTGTTGAAATAGATCCAACCTACAAGAAAAGAAATATAGAAAAACAAATGATTGGCAGAACACCTCAAGAGGCTCTGCAGTCAGCTGAAGGTGTTTGCGGTAACTTTGCTTTTTCTCACTCTCTGTCATTTTCAAGAGCAATTGAAAATATCTGCGGTATAAATATTGATGAAACATCACAAAGATTGAGGATTATTGCTTTGGAACTTGAGAGAATCTATAATAATATACACGTTATAGCAAGGCTTTCAAAAGGTGCTGCCCAAAATGTTTTAACGTCTCATATTGAGTGGATATTTGAAGAGGCTTTAAGAATAAACAAGTTGTTTTGCAAAAGCAGATTTTTAAAAAATTTAAATGCAGTTGGCGGCGTAAATTTTTCAGGTTTTGATTCGTTGGATGAAATAAGCAAAAGAATAAGCATTGTGAAGAATAAATTTAAAGAACTTTACAATCATTCGTTAAAAAGCTGGAACTTTGTGGACAGGCTCTATAAAGTAGCGACGCTTACGCAAAAGCAAGCCATGTCAATCGGAATAACCGGACCATCTCTGCGTTCAACAGGCGTAAATGAAGATTTGAGGCGGTTTGACAAGCTATATGAAAATTTTCAGACTGCGGTAAGAAATGAAGGCGATGCGTTGGCCCGTATGGAAAACAGGGCGGATGAGATAGTAAACTCCTGTAACATAGTTATATCTCAAATAGAAAAAATACGAAATAAATCACTGCAGAAAATAGAAGTAGAGATAAAAGACGGCGCCGGTATAGGTTTCTGCGAATCGCCAAGCGGTATAATTGCTTATTATATCGAGCTGAAAAACGGGCTTTTGGATTATGCATATATCTCAACGCCGTCTGTTTTCGGCTTTAAAGCATTTGCCGATGTTTTTGTGGGCTATATATTTACGGATTTTAGCTTCTCATTAGATTCATTCGGAATAAACTTTGCAGATTGTGCAAGATAGGGGTGAAAATTATGAAACCGTGGGCAATTTACGGGATAACGCAGAGAATTACGGAAACATTCGAAAAAACGAAGAAGAATATAAAATCGGTATCGCCTATTTTTAAGAAATCTTTGCATATATTTCCCATAGATGTATCAAACGACAACGAACTGAATTTTGAAATGGCAGCTTTGGCAACGCCGCAATACAATATACACAGATTCGGTATATTTTTTACAGACTCGCCGAGACATGCGGATATTCTGTTTATTCTCGGCAAATGTTCAAAAAAAATGATTGAACCGCTCAAAGAAACAATTAACCAGATATCCGAGCCGTTCGGCATAATCATAATAGAGAACAAATTTGATCTTGGTATAAGCGCAAAGGATCTGAATCTTCCGAATGTTATAGGATATTATGATAAAAAACTTGAAGCGGATGAAATACTGTCTGTTCTTTTAAATGTAATGGAGGATAGACTATGATATATGCAGTTATCGGTCTTTATATTTTTGGGTCGCTGGTGGGTTTTATAAGCAGGAAGGCAAGCTACGCTGCAGCGATAGCGGCTTCAGTGCTGGCTTTTATCGCAGGATTTGAATCCAAATTTTTAGGGCATCATTTATCCGGACAATTCAATTTTTTGTACAATATAGCTGTAGGTTTCAATATAGATTCCTTAAGCGGGCTATTCTTGATGATAGCTTCACTGTCATGGATAGCCGTATCAATATTCTCCCTGGATTTCGGCAATAACTACAGAAGAAGGATGTCTATATTTTTAAATTTATCTATATTGGGAATGTTCTTGGTGCTGAGTGCTTACGATGCGCTGGTGTTTATAACGGGATGGGAAATAATGACAATTGCATCATATTTTTTGATAGTAGAGCATGAAGGCGCATACAAAGAAGCTTTTCAGTTTTTGGCATTCAGTGAGGTCTCAACTATAAGTTTAATGATATCATTTATCGCCATGTACGCATCCGGAGGAACTTTTTCTTTAACAGCACACTCAAACAGTGTTGTGTTTCTAATTTTTGCATCGCTTGGATTTATTATAAAAATGGGTATTGTGCCGTTTCATACCTGGCTTAAAGAAGCTCATTCAAAGGCTCCGTCAAATGTTTCCGCTTTGTTGAGTGCCCCTTTAACACTTATGGGAGTTTACGGACTCGTGCGTGTTATACATATGACAGGATACGTGCATATATGGGGTATAGCAGCCATAATATTGGGCAGCGTATCGGCTTTCTGGGGTGCTATGGAAGCTGCAGCGGCTAAGGGCTTAAAGGTTTTGCCTGCATATTCAACCGTTGAAAATAACGGAATGATTCTTTCCGCTTTGGGATTATCCGCTGTTGCATATTCTTTCTCCATACATTCAACTCTTTATGAATTTGCGTTTTTGACTGCCATTGTTTTGTCTATAGCGCATACACTTGCAAAAACACTTTTGTTCTTGTCTATAGGCCAGGCAAAAGAACAGCTTAACGAAGAAAATATAGACAATGTTAGGGGTATATATAAGAGTGTTGGCAAGATTCCGGCTTTGGGCATCGTGGTCTCCGGCTTATCATTCAGCGCGTTTCCGGCGCTTTTGGGTTATGTGGCAGAGTGGATGCTTCTTGAATCTATTTTTCAGTCATATCAATTTTCAAGCGTTTTGGATAGAATAGTAAGTTCAACAGGTGGTGTTTTGTTGTCTCTCGCCATGGGTTTTGCCTCATTCGCAATGATTAAACTCATTGGATATTCGGCTTTAGGCTACCATCATGAGAAAAAGGCCCGTCCTATGCCGACATTTTTTATGCACACAGCCGAACTGTTTTTGATTATTCTGATATTCGGCATAAGTTTTTTTGCATCGTATCTGTTTTTAGGTCTCGGATATTCAAAGTTTGTTATAGGCGCTTTGGGAGTGCCGAGTGGCTGGCTTCTATCCAGTGCACAACCGGTATTCGGCGTTATATCGCCTGCTTTTTTTGTTTTAGTTATGGCTGTATTGTTTATTGTTCCTCTTTTTATTTATCTCAAAAGCAAAAGGACAACTAAAAGAGTTGTTTCATGGAACGGAGGCCTGGAGTTAAAAAAAGAGGAGTATTTTACAGCAAACGCATTCTCATTTACAATTGAATATATATTGAGATTTATCTATATGACAAAAGAAATAAGGCATAATAATAGAGCCTATGTAGTTATCAGTGATGTTTTTGAGTCTTTTTATAGCTCTCTTACAACAGTTACTAAAAAAATAGCTTACGTCATAAGCAGATTTATTATGAACGGCAAGGTATATTTTTATGTTTCATATATACTTGTTATGTTTGTTCTTATTTTTGTAATATTCGGATAAAAAATAAAATATTTTTGGAGAATTCTATGAATACAGCTGCTATATTATATAAGCATATATCCAAAAAAATTATGAATGTTAAATTATGGATTATGAATGAAAGGGTGTTGAATACACAATATATAACTCATCCCACGGCGCACATTTAGATTTTATGAGACCACTGCACAGTATATAATTTCTTGTCAAGTTCTTGAAACGAATATGAATTTTAGACAAATTTTAATGTTCAC
>CAZOGA010000065.1:0-7358 GCA_964579095.1 uncultured Desulfurellales bacterium | reverse complement strand
AATCTAACTCAAAATATGTCGGATTTGATGAATTTTTTAAAGCAGCGTCTGACCTGGGGAAATATTTTTCAATATACTGCGTCCGGATATGATAAGGCCGAATTCTATGATTTGGAAGCGACTAAAGCAGCTTTATTTAAAAATTATTCACCTATTGTCTTAAACAGGAATACATTGATAGGAAATTCAACAGTAATAGGCGAAAATATGATTAGGAACATTCCAAATATAATTAAGGGCAAAATGATGGACAATCTTGCGGACATATTTAAAAATAAGCCGGCTGTTATCATAGCAAGCGGACCATCTCTGTCAAAAAACATAGGTTTGATAAATGATATAAAGGAAAAAGCTTTGATCATAGCCGCAGATTCCGTGATTAATACGTTAAATCTTGAAAATATTGAACCGGACATAATATGCGGTGTCGATTACAGTCATCTGAATTTAGAGAAATACAAATCCATACTAAAAGCAAAGAAGCGAAGCGAAGCATTTTATGTTTATGAGCCGGCTGTCCATTATTCAATTCCCAAGCTGTTTAAAAATACAGCATTTGACTATGACCCGGGATCCATAATGGGTGCATACAAAGAAAATATAGGGGAAATTAAACTTAAAAGATTTGCCATTAATGCTGTTACACACCTTGCAATTTTGACTGCGCACATTATAGGCGCAAATCCTATCATTTTTATAGGACAGGACTGGGCGTATTCATCTGGCATGGATCATGCGGAAGGCGCTTCTATTGAAACATCACTTCCCGATAATGTTATGTGGGTTAAAGGAAATTATCAGAATAAGGTGCCTACAGATTCAAACTTATACAGCGGATTGAAGTTGGTTGAAGATATGGTAAAAGAGCTTAAAAAAGAGGATATAACCGTTGTCAATGCCACAGAGGGGGGCGCTTTTATAGAGGGAACGCAGCTGATGAGCTTTAAAGAGGCGGCAGATTTATATGTGAATGAAAAAATAGAAAAAGGTACTCTTTTTGAAAAGCCCAAACCCGATTATGATGGTTTTATAAAAAAGACAGAGCAGATTAAATCGAGTTTAAGCGAAATTATTAAAGATGCGTCCAAAGGCGCAAAATTGGATAATCAGATATTAAAAAAATGGAAAGCAACGCACAACAATAGAGAGATTGAGCAGCTTGTCAACAGCTCAAATAAGCTTAACGATAAAATTACATTTGATAAAATATTTTCCGGTTTGGTATCTACATTTTATTTTAAAGATTTTTTCTACTTCTATCAAAAAGAGATGGATATAGAAGGGCAGAAAACCGATGAGCGGATTAAGCAGTCAAGCAAATATTTTAGTATGATAAAAACGAAAACATCAAGTTTTGTTAAATATACGGATGAACTGCTTTCATATCTAAAGCTTGAAAAGATGCTGCATAACGGCAGACAGAAATTTTTTAAAAATATAGATAATGTTCTGAAGCTTGCAGAGGCGTATTTTAATTTTAAAGATCTATATGCAGGACTTGAAATGCTTGATGAAGCACTGCATATCTATACCGATAGCGCGAGTTTGCATTATTGGAGAGCGAAACTTTTCGGATTAAATAGATTCTCGCATAAAGAGGCACTTGAAAATTATGAAAAGGCGCTTAAAATTAATTCTAATTTCAAAAAGGCTAAATTTGATTACGGCGTTGAAAATTATAAAGTGCAGTCGCATCTGATTCTTGCCAAGCAGGCGCTGCAGCGTAAAGAATATGTGCGTGCCAAGATGCTTGTTAAACGGGCATTGGATTATGAGCCTGAAAACATCGATATAGCAAAATGGCTTAAAATTATCAATGAATATGCGGCATATGAAAAGGATACAAAAAGACAGAATATGCTTTTTCAGCAGCTGAATATGGAGGATGATGCGTCTAAGGAATATCAGAAAACCGTTGATCTTGTTAAATCCGGCAGTATGGATAAAGCATACGAAAATCTTCTAAATCTTTATGAGAATTATGGAATGTTCGGCGATGTGCCGTTTCTGCTCGGAAGCATCTCAATGGATAGGGGCATGACGGATGAGGCTGAAAAATATTTAAGCGAAGCAGTGGAGCTTATTCCTTATCAGCCGCTTGTTTATGTTGCACTTGGTAAATTATATTTGATGAAAGAGGACTATTTTAACGCAAAAGAGTATCTTGAAAAGGCTGTAAAAATGAATGAAAAACTGAAATCGGAGTTAAATGATACACTCGGCAACCTTTATTATCAGTTTGAGGAGTATGATAAAGCACTCGAATCGTTCCACGATTTTTTGCCTTATTCGAGCGACAAGAAAAAAACGATTACAAAAATAGCTCTCTGCTATAAAGAAATGGGCAAAATTGAGGAATATAATCTTTTAATCAGTAAAATAAGAGAATTGGAGAGCGCAAATTAATATTATGAAAATACTGCCGAGATATAAACGGTGCTTTGTATGCGGCAAAGAGAATCCCATAGGTGTCAATTTACATTTTGAAACAGATGGAGAATATGTTTATACAAGAACATCGTTAAATGAAAATTATATAGGCTATGAAAACAGAATTCATGGAGGCATTAGTGCAGGATTGATAGATGAGGCTATGGGGTGGGCGTGCACCGTGAAGGAAAAAAAATTATACTACACGATAGAGCTGAATGTTAAATATAAAAAAGCCGTACAGCCGGATAAGATGATTTTTATTGAAGCGCGAATGATAAATATTAAGCATAATGTTGCTGTGGCGAGCGGCGTTTTGAAAGATGAATCAGGTAATATTTTAATATCTGCAAAAGGAAAATATATGCCGATTAGCGAAAGTGAAGAAGATGCCATTTTGGCAATGCTGCACCGCGAACCGGAAGATAATAAAACTGTGACGAGAGAAGATTTATGAGATGTAAAGCATTTTTTTATCTGTTGATGCTGTTTTTATTAGCGTCATGTTCTAAACATAGTGAAACAAAAACAATAAAAATAGGCATTCCTATATCGCTGACCGGACGATATTCGCAGGAATCACATTTGATATTGAATGGATATGAGTTATGGAAAGATTATGTAAACTCCCACGGAGGCATAAAAGTAGGAAATAGAAAATACAAGATAGAATTTGTCGTGAAAGATGACAGTTCCGAACCCTACAAAAGCGCCATGATTACGGAAAATTTAATAAGTGAAAATAAAGTCAATTTTTTATTCGGCCCATACTCAAGTTTTATAACACTTGCTGACTCTACGGTGGCAGAAAAATATAAAATACCCATGATTATAACAGGCGGCGCATCGGAAGTAATTTTCAGCCGTCACAATAAATATATATCAGGCATGCTGCCGCCGTCCGGGGATTACTTCAAGGCAGCCGCAAAAATGCTGGCTTACAAAAATTTTCAAGATGAAAATGTTGCCCTGGTTTTTGGAGAAAATCTTTTCAGCATTTCCGTAGCTTTAAAGGGAAAAATTTGGCTGGAAACTAGCGGATTTACACATATATTGCCTCTTGAATATTCAGATTATATAAACTCATTGAATAGTGTAGTACGTAAGCTGCACGACAAAAAGATTAGGATTGTTCTGTTCGCCGGCCATATTAATGATATTAAACAGTTTATAAAAGACTCGAAGAAAATATCTTATATACCTAAGTTAATAGTTTTCACGGTAGGCACGCATATTTTTTATCTATCGAACTACTTGAAAAATTTTTCAAAGAATGTCTTTATTGTATCCCCCTGGAACGAGAACCTGAATATACAGGGTATATTGTTTGCCACATTGAATAAATATAAAAAAATCTTTGAGCTGAAATTCGGCTATAACCCTGATTACCATTGCGCAGCCGCAACCGCAGCGGGCGTAGTTCTTCAGAATGCTATAGAGCAATCACATTCAATAGACCCTAAAATTGTGCAGAGTGCTATTTTAAAATCGGATATTCCTACATTTTACGGCAGAATAAAATTTTCCAAAACAGGACAAATTGTAAAAGATGTATACGTTATGGAGATAAAAAGCAATAATGCATATTTGGTTTATCCGCTTGATGCAGCCGAATCGAAGATTATAATACGCTAAGTGTGATATTCTGCATTAATTTTGATATAGTCATAAGATAGATCGCTGAACCACATATTGTATCTTTCTACGCCGACATTCAAATTAATTAATATCTTCAGCTCCTTGTTGCTTTTCATATATTCTACTATTTTTGGTTTATTTTCGGGATTGACGCCTTTTCCTTTTGAAAACACCTTGTAGTTTCCTAAAAAGACGTCTATCTTATTAGCTAATATGTGTCCTTTTGAATATCCGACAGCATCTACTATTCTCCCCCAATTAGGATCATTGCCGAACATTGCTGTTTTAACGAGCAGAGAGTTTGCTACATTCTCAGCCACATTTTTTGCATCCCCCGCTGCCTGTGCGCCGACCACTATAATTTCTATCAATTTAGTGGAGCCTTCACCGTCTTTAACTATATCTTTTGCGAGATTTGTGCATATATGTATTAATCTATCCAAGAAGAATCTGTAAAGTTCATTATCTTCTTTAATTTCTTCATTTTTTGATTCTTTCGTGGAAAAAATCAGTACAGTATCGTTTGTCGACATATCTCCGTCAACGCTGATCCTGTTAAACGATCTGCTGACTGCATATTTAAGTGCCTTTGACAGCATAGTTTGATCTATATTTATATCTGTAGCAATAAAAGAGAGCATTGTCGCCATATTCGGATGTATCATTCCGGCGCCCTTTGCCACAGCTCCTATGCTAAACTTGGTTCCAAAAAAGCTGCATTCAACAGCCGTACTTTTCGGGAACGTATCCGTTGTCATCATTGAGCGGGATAATTTTTCGCTGTTGCCATTGGCAAGGGAATCTGTAAGCTCATCAATAGAGTCCACGATATTTTTATACGGCAGATCCTCGCCTATAATGCCCGTTGATGCAACAAACACCTCATTTTGTTTAATGTTTAATTTCTCGGATAATTTTCTCGTAATCTCATCAATTGCTTCAAAACCGTTGCTGTTGCAGGCATTTGCATTGCCGCTGTTAACGATAATTGCCCTGAAGCATCTTGATTTTTTAAACAGGCTTTTATCGTATATAACGGGTGCAGCCGGCACCTTGTTGCTTGTAAATACGGCGGATGCCACGCAATCAGCTTCTGAATATATTAATCCTACATCCTTCTCTTTTTTTGTTAAATGTGCACTTGCCGCGGATGTTTTTACAGACTTTACTACATCTAATCCATTATTAACTTCTTTACAAATCATGGGTAATATGGGTACGGCAGAAGACCTTCTGATTCTTTCAGCTTGAACATAATGTTCATATTTTGCACTGCCTGACCGCTCGCTCCTTTAATTAAATTATCTATTACACTAACCAAAACCAAACGATTGTTGCGCTTATCCAGAACAAATCCTATATCGCAGAAGTTGCTGCCCTTAACATCATTTAGCTGAGGAAGTGTTTCTTTTATTCTTACAAATGTTCTGTTTTTATAAAAATTATTGTATATATCAAAAATATCCTGCGCTTTTAAATTTTCTTTTAAGTTGACGTAAATTGTCGAGAGAATGCCTCTCTGTACGGGAAGCAGATGGGGTGAAAATGTTATGCTGATGCCATTTTGAGATACGCCGGATAGAACTTCTTCAATCTCGGGTGTATGCCTGTGCGTCGCAACAGAATAAGCCTTGAAGTTTTCATTAACCGAACAGAACTGCAGTGCCTCATTAAGTTTTCTTCCCGCTCCACTTACGCCTGATTTTGAGTCGGCTATAATGTTTTGGGCATCTACCTTATCAATAATCGGCAGAAGCGGCAGAATAATGCTCGTTGCATAGCACCCGGGGTTTGCAACTAAGCTGCTGTTCTGTATCCTGTCTTTGTTCAGCTCGCACAGTCCATAAACGGCATTTTTGAGCAATTTTCCGGCTGTATGTTTTTTCCCGTACCACTTTTCATAATTTTTTATCGATTTTAACCTAAAGTCTGCGCTCAAATCTATTATCCTTGTTTTTCCAAACAGAGCATTTACTATATCCATAGATACCGTGTGAGGCAGCGCTAAGAACACAACATCGCAGGAAGACGCGCGTTTTTCACTTATTGGTTCAACCGTTTTGTCAAATATGTTTACGTATTGAGGGAAAATATTACAGAATTTTTGTCCTGCCAAGCTTCTTGATGCAATATATTTGATATTAACCTGTCTGTGCAATGATAAAATTTTTACAAGTTCAAAACCTGCAAAACCACTTACGCCTATTATGCCAACGTTAATCATAAAAAAGGAAAGTCCGCACCGCAATAAACGGATGCGGATTAAATAATTATCTCTTGGACCACTGGAAGGATTTTCTCGCCTTTTTAAATCCGTATTTTTTTCTCTCTTTAACTCTGGAATCTCTGCTCAATAGCCCTAAAGGTTTCAGCTTTTGCCTAAAAGAAGGGTTATATTCAACCAATGCCTTAGAAATTCCATGTCTTATGGCCTCTGACTGAGCCATAATGCCGCCGCCCTTGATTGTGGCATATATACTGAGTTTGTCGCCCATTTCAACGACATTCAGAGGATATAAAACCTTTAATTTTTCACTTTCCAATCCGGAAAAATAACCGTCAATAGTCTGTTTGTTGATCGTTATGGAGCCGTCCCCGGAATAGATCCAGACTCTAGCCACAGCAGTTTTCCTTTTGCCTGTTGCATAAAATTTATCCATCTAATCTACCTCTTAAAGTTCTATTTTAACAGGCTGCTGAGCTTCATGCGGATAATCTTCTCCGTCATAAACCTTAAGCTTTGTTATCAGCCTGTTTGAGAGTTTATTTTTCGGCAGCATGCCCTTTACGGCATGTCTTATCACCCGGTCAGGAAATTTATCCAGCATAGACCTTAAGCTTGTGGATTTCAAATTTCCTATGTATCCGCTATGATGATAATAATATTTCTGATCCAACTTCTTCCCCGTCACGTTAACTTTTTTGGCGTTTATAACCACTACAAAAGCTCCCGCATCCACATTAGGCGTAAAAGTAGGTTTATCTTTGCCTCTAAGCAGATTTGCTATTTTTACAGCCAAAGCACCCAGCGTTTTATTCTCGGCATCCACCAGATACCAATCCCTTGCGTCGGGCTCAGATTTTGCAATAAATGTTTTCATTTTAAGACTCCTTTTGCTTACTCAATCACCAAGTATCAAGACAAAATTTTTTATATAGAAATTTAGCGCCATTGTCAAGTTTTAAAAATTTTCCATTGGCGCAGATTTGCAGTGCTCTCTTTTTTAATCTATTATGAGACCACTGCACAGCGATGAAATAATATTCTATCACTTTCTTGTCAAGATTCC
>CAZOGA010000064.1:6113-7401 GCA_964579095.1 uncultured Desulfurellales bacterium | reverse complement strand
GCCAAATCTATGCAAACACTGATGCATGGATACATAGGCTGCGAAAATTTATCGACTGCCCTATTATCCATTGATGTACTGAATAAATTATACGGGTTTAATTTAAAATATGCTTCATGCGAGAAAAGTTTCTGGCCCGGACGCTTTGAAGTAATAAAATCAGGAGACAAAACCTATATTTTGGACGGTGCTCATAATAAAAATGCTATTTTCAGGCTTATCCTATCTCTAAAAAAATATGAGAATAAAACATTGATATTTTCATCACTTACACGAAAAGATTGGAAAAATGCGCTGAAAATATTGATGCCGCATTTTAAAACAGTCAAACTTGTTAAAATATCACACCATAAATTAGCATTGGATACTGAAAAGGCAAATGAATTCCTAAAAGTTAATGGATATCGGGGAATTATTGAACAATACAAAAATGTAAATGAAGCCATTATTTCCACATTTAAAGAAAGCAGCACAAATTATGTAATAGCAGGTTCTCTATATTTAATAGGCGAAGCTAAAGCCTGCACATTGAATAAATTATTCCTGCCATGAGAAAAAGGGTTTTATCGAGAAGCCTTACAAAAAAGGCATCATAAAATACGATAGATTGATTATAAAAGATAGAAAATTGTGGAGACAGATATTTTAAAGTTATCTTATTTTACTTTTTGAGTCTTTAAAAGCTTCAACAACTGTAAAACTTCAATTTTTGTATTGCAGCAAGCTGAATCTTTATCAACAATAATACTAAAAGAATCCAAATAAAAAGGGGCTGAAAAGCCCCTTAGATTTAATATCCGATTCCAGATTCTTCTCTTTTAAGCAGCCAGTTCCATCGTCTGTCAATTTGAGCTTGAGACTCTTGTATTAAGTGTTCATTACCCTTTTTGAACAGATGTGCAAATCTCTTTTGAGGTTTCATATACTCTTCAACAGGCAGTTTATTTTTAGGCTTATAATTTATTTTAACTTTCCCATCTATAACCTCATATAGCGGCCATACGCAGGTGTCAACTCCCAATTGTGCTATTTTTATTGACTTATTGGGCGGAAATCCCCATCCGGTTGTGCAGGGTTCAATCATATTTATGTATGTCGGACCGTCTACATCCAATGCAATCTTTACTTTATTCATTAAGTCTCTCCAATTTGAAGGAGAAGCCTGTGCTAAATACTTCATATGATGGCCTTCTAAAATGCTCATTATGTCCTTTTGTGATTGAGTCTTGCCGTGAATAACACTTCCGTTAGGACTTGTTGTTGTATTTGCTGCAAATGGAGTTGCGCC
>CAZOGA010000064.1:0-6013 GCA_964579095.1 uncultured Desulfurellales bacterium | reverse complement strand
CTTGTATAAGGATAAAGTCCTGTAGAAACTTCAAAACATCCTGTTGCTGATGCGGCGACAATATCATATTTCTCAGTTTCAGCTGCCGCCATAACCTGTCTTACAATTACAGAATGAGTGCAGCCAGGACACAATCTATGGCCATTAACAAGACCTTCTTTTTTCTTTGCTACTTCATTTAAAAATGCCATATCTTACCCCCATGTTCCTCTTAAATTTAAGCAATCAAACTGTTTCTCAATTTTACCCGTATCAACTATTTTTTTAAGTGTACTATAAACTGATTTAATGTGCTTAGGCTGTGTATCCCTGCCGCCAAGTCCGTATGTATAATTTATTACAGGCGGTTTACTGTTTGAATCATATAAAGCGCTTCTTACCTCTGTAAATAGAGGTCCGCCCTGCGCTCCGGCCGGTGAAACCCTATCCAAAACCGCTATAGCTTTTGCATTTGAGAGTGCATCTGCAACCTCTTTATACGGGAAAGGTCTAAATAGTCTCATTTTAAGTAAACCGGCTTTTATACCCTGCTCTCTTAAAGAATCAACTGTATCTTTCGTCGTACCGCAAACGGATCCCATAGCGACTATTACATATTCTGCATCTTCCATTTTATACTCTTCAAATAAACCATATTCTCTTCCAAACTCTTTCCCGAACTCTTTCCCGACTTCTTTAACGACATCTTTTGCATTGAGTAAACCTTTTAACTGATTCATTCTATGCTCAAAATACCAATCCGGAGGAGCCCATGCACCGTGAGTAACAGGTTCTTTAGTGTTAAGCAAAGGATAAAGCGGCGTGTATTCTCCTATAAAATCTTTAACCTTTTGGTCATCTTCCATCTCCCAAATCTCAATTGCATGAGATATATCAAAACCATCAAAAAATACAGTTGCGGGCGTCATAACATCTTTATTTTCAGCTATTTTTATCGCCTGTATCAGTCCGTCATAAGTTTCCTGCGAATTTTCCGCGGCTATCTCAATCCAGCCTGCATCTCTTATTCCCATAACATCGGAATGATCACCGTGTATATTTAAAGGACCGGATAATGCCCTTGCAGCAATTGCCGTAACTATAGGCAGTCTCGAGCCCGACGCTATATATAAAATTTCCCACATCAATGCTAAGCCGTTAGCACTCGTTGCTGTCATAACACGTCCGCCGGCTGCTGCCGCACCAACGCATGCACTCATAGCGGAATGTTCGGATTCAACTGTGACAAACTCCGTATCCATTTTTCCATCAGCAATAAATTGAGCTACACCCTGAGGAATAGGAGTTGATGGAGTTATAGGGAAAGCTGCTATAACATCCGGGTTGATTTGCCTTATTGCATGAGCCGCAGCCTCATTTCCTGTTAATGCTACTTTTTTACCCATTACATCCTCCTATTTAGAAAATAGTTCTTTTCTTAATTCTTCTTCACTTTTGTCTTTTGTGTTCGCTTCAAGAATCATGGCAAGTGATTTAGGTTTAGTTGGACATTGCTCTACACATATGCCGCATCCTTTACAGTGATCGTAATCTATGCCGGCCATATTCCCTGATTCGTCGGTCTTTATAGCTGAATCGGGACAATACACCCAGCAAAACATACAATTTATACAAGTATCCGGGTTCCATATTGGCTTTTCAACTCTCCAAGAACCGGTCTCATAGTTTTTGCTGTTTCCCGGATCTTTAATTGCAGCTCCTATTAAAACCTCATTCCAATTAAGTAATTTATCAGCCATTATCTTACCTCCTCATAAGCTCTCTCAATGGATTGAAGGTTGCCGTCTATAATCTTCTGAGAAAACTTTCCGGATTCTTCCAGCAGCTCTATAACGCCTTTCACTATTTCATCTTTACTGAATAGACCTGTAACTTTTGCCAAAGCACCTATCATAGGTGTATTGGGTATAGCCCTGCCCAAAGCATCCATACTAATTTTATTAGCATCCACAACATAAACATCATAGCCTTGGAGATTGAGTTCATCTATAACCTGCTGTTTATCGAATGGAGCATTAACAATAACTTTCCCACTTTTTTTCAATCCTTCTTTAACATTAACAAGACCGAGAAGCGTTGGATCAAGCAATAAAACAATGTCCGGTTCCATATACGCTGAATGATCTCTAATGGGTTTTTCATCAACTCTTGTAAATGCAACAACTGGCGCACCGCGCTTTTCTGCGCCGTATACAGCAAAACCCTGTGCATATACCCCTTCTTCCTGAGATATAAGCTCGGCCAATGTCTTGGCAGCCGTAACAGCCCCTTGGCCTGCCCTTCCATGCCATCTTATGTCCACCTTTTTAGACATCTCCACCTCCAATAAAAAGTTCTAAAATATCTGTCTCCCCTTGAATGCTTCTATTAATGTATCATTATCCACAAAGTTAATATTTGCTCCCACTGGTATGCCATATGCAATTCTTGTAATTTTGGCTCGACTTTTTTTTAACTTTTCCTTAATATATTGAGCTGTCAAATCCCCGTCTGTATTTGAGCTTATAACCATTATAACTTCTTTAATGTTCTCTTCATAAATTCTGCTTATAAGATAATCTATCCCTATATTTTCAGGAGATACCCCGTATAAAGGTGAAATTAAACCCCAGAGAATAAAATATAAGCCACTATATACTTTGCTTGATTCTATTGCAAGCAAATTCTCCGCGTCTTCTACTACGCATATAGTATCTTTATTTCTCGCACTATCCGAACATATTCCGCACAGTTCACCGTCCGTTATATTTCTGCACCTTTTACATAATTTTACATCACTAATTAAATTGTTTAATGCAGAAGCGATATTATCAGTTTCGATTTTATGACTTATACACCACATTGCATATTTGGTAGCAGTTTTTTCACCTATACCGGGCAGTCTCGATAAACTTGAAACAACATTATCAATTAGAGAAATATTAAAACCCATTAAAACATACCTGGTATATTGAGTCCTCCTGTTAGTGATGAAACCTTATTCTGCATAGATTCTTTAGATTTACGTATTGCTTCGTTAACACCGGATAGTATTAAGTCCTCAAGCGTTTCTATGTCTTCCGGATCAACAATCTCTTTAGATATTTTTATATCAATAACTTCACTTGACCCATTTGCCTTAACGGTAACCATGCCTCCGCCGACACTTACCTCAGATATCTCTTTCGCCGCTTCGTCCTGCGCTTTTTTCAACTCTTTCTGCATCTTTTTTGCCTGCGTCATTAAACTATTCATATCCATCCCGCCAAAATTCTTAGGCATACAAACCTCCAAATATTTATGTCCTTCTATTCAAAGAACATTATTTAATTTTAAACCTATTTTCTATATTTTCAACTATTTTTTAATATCTTCTGTACTGATAATTTTTCCCTCAAATTCTTTCAAAACAAAATCAAGCATGCTGTTTTTTTTAATATCTGCTTTAATATCTTTCTTTATGCTGCTTGTATTAATATAGGTATCATTTTCAGCCATTCGAGAATCTGAAGCTGTTTGGCTTGATTCATTTTCGGATAAGTATTCTATCAGTTTTTCCACCTTTTCCAAATCACCGATGCTAACTGCCTTATGAGTTGCAATTTCTAACGCTATTTTTTCATCCATTTGATGCTTTATATCAACCAAAACGTTGTAATACACATTTAAAAGTGCTGTTTTATATTCAAGGTTAAAGTCATTGCTTAACAAATGGTTAATTATAGATTGAACAAAAAATTCCGCATTGATACCATTATTAAATAGGTTGTCAATCATAGATAAGGCAGACGATATTTTTTTCTCTTTAATAAAAGATAGATACTTTTTAATTTGTTCAGATCCGGCTATACCTATTACCTTTTCTACATCTTCTGGTGTGATATTGTCATTTTTATAGCTGATACATCGGTCCAAATAACCCTCGGCAACCCTGAATGATCCGTCGGCGAAACGTGCTATCATATCAACAGCATCTGCATCTACTGCAACTTTTTCCTTTTCGGATATAATCTTCAGTTTTTCAGCTATTATTTCTTTATGCACCTTTTTTAAGGACAGTATCTGACATCTTGATTGTATGGTATCCGGAACTTTATTCAAAGCAGTTGTTGCAAAGATAAATTTCACATAATCGGGCGGTTCTTCTATAGTTTTAAGAAGTGCATTAAAAGCCTCCTGTGTGAGCATATGCACCTCATCCACTATATAAACCTTATATCTTGAAGATAGAGGGGGGTATTTAATGCTTTCTATAATAGAACGTGCATTTTCTATCTTCCTGTTTGACGCACCGTCTATCTCTATAACATCCACACTTTTACCTTTTGTTATACTAATACACGATTCGCATTTATTGCAAGGATCGATAGTGGGTCCATTTTTGCAATTTAAAGATTTCGCTATAATGCGCGCCAAAGATGTTTTGCCGGTGCCCATAGGCCCTGACAACAAAAGAGCATGATGAAGCTTGTTCTTCAAAATAGCGTTTTTAATTATAGTAGTGGCAACATCCTGCCCCTTTATCTCATTAATTTTCTGCGGTCTATATTTACGCGCTAAAACTGTGTACATAATTTTTCCTTAGCGATGCCCACCTACAAATAGGACACTCCGCGCTCATATAAATCTGCCTGCCGTTGCTTCCTTCCGGATCTGGCGGAGTCCAGCGGAGCATATGCCGCAAAGGCCCATTCAAGGTGAACATCGCTAAAGAAAATGGTGCGCCCAAGAGGATTCGAACCTCCGGCCTCAAGAACCGCAATCTTGCGCTCTATCCAACTGAGCTATGGGCGCATATCATGGCGGAGAGGGAGGGATTCGAACCCTCGGTAAAGCTTGTGGCCCTACACACGATTTCCAATCGTGCTCCTTCAGCCAGCTCGGACACCTCTCCATCAAATAACCTCGCATAGTAACAAATATCACCAACAATTGTCAAGAAATGTAAAAAGCTGTTGATATCATGATTTTAAAATAAACGGTCTGTGGCAAGCATATCCGCCGTTATTTTAATAAAGTTTATGTTTAAAAAAACTAAAAATATAGAACTATGCTGCTCCGGTTTGTCAAGATCCCTTTTTTCTCATTTCTTATTCCTTTCCATTCTATTAAGTTAAATTTAATTTCTTTCATCAAACAGCTTTCTTTAACTTTTATTCATGCATTTTCATTCGTGCGATACGCTGCTTTATGTATGCATTCATAACAGCACATAAGCATCCAAAACCGCTAAAGCTTTCCTTTATGAAGAAAAAAACAGAATATCTGAAAAACAACACGACAATATATAAACATTGTTAGGCAGCATATTTTTGAAAAGATTAAGAAGCAAAGATTCTTGCTACCGGGCTTTAAGGAGCAGGGAATGTTTAATCTTAAAATAAAGGTAATAAGGTGAAGAAAACACATTATTACGAAAACGATTTTTCATTGGAAAACAAAAACAAAATTTATATAATATTTAAAATTCAGGAGTTACTTATGTTTAATCAACTGAATACAAAGATCTTTATTGCGATAAACCATTTTGCAGGAAACTCTATCTTTATAGATAGATTAGGAATATTTACTGCAGAATACCTGCCATTTCTTTTTATCTTGTTTTTGATATATTTATGGTTTAACAAAAATAAAAATAAAGAATTTGCTTTATATTCAGGATACTCTGCGATACTTGGGGTTTCACTAAATTTTTTTATCACTTTGTTTTATTTCCATCCAAGACCTTTTATGGATAAAATCGGAACTCTTCTGATTAATCATGCCCCGGAAACATCTTTTCCTTCAGACCATACAACTTTTATGTTGTCCATTGCCTTTATGCTCTTATATTTTAAAGAAACCAGAAAAGCAGGCATAATTCTTACCATATTGGGAATTTTGGGAGGGATTTCAAGAATATTTTGCGGAGTCCATTATCCTTTTGATATTGTTGGTTCAGTTTTCGTGGCATTAGTTTCCTCCTATGTTATTTTTATGTTCAAAAAGAAATTACAAAACTTTAATAATTTAATCATTAATTTATATTATAACG
>CAZOGA010000063.1:0-7536 GCA_964579095.1 uncultured Desulfurellales bacterium | reverse complement strand
GTTCGTATATCAAGGCCTGGCGGAGATAATGGGGAAGTAAGCGCTGTAATGGAAATATCGTCATACGTTGATGGCACGATGAAAAAACAAATCCTATTCAAGGCAATGGATAAAGATTATGTGGATTACAATAGAGTAATTCCAGAATCGAGACCAGGAAATGGGATTGAAGTAAATCAATCAAGTCTTATTACGTTTGTTAAATTATTAAAAGAGCAGGGCATTAAAGATACTGCTTTTGAGATAAATAGTGATGGTTCTGTAAATGTAAAAGACTTTTATGATGATTGTGTCAACATTCCGCTAAAAGAAGGCACTGCTCCATTTGCACTTGATTATAAATTGTGCTTTGCCTTAGACACATTTAAGCGTGGTATCAGTGCTATTAGATCGGATATTATTGTTTATCCGAATGAGGAAATGATATACGTTTATGGAAGTGATTGCCTATGTATTGTCATGCAATATCGATGTCAGAGAGAATGGGAAAGTAGTTAATATTAAAGAGAATAATTGTCCCACGTGGGACAGGAGGAAAGGAATATGATTTTTATTATAAAATTGGCAGCTGTATTAACAATTGCGTTGGAGCTATTGAAAATTACCGGAGTTATAAAGGTATCGTGGAAATATGTATTGCTACCGACGATTGCTGTTATTATTTTATGTATTCTTTGTGTTGCGGGTATATATATGTTTATTAAAATAATATAGGAGAATGCTATGGAAATATTAATTGATGTTGTAGTTGCTGTTGTTGGAATTTATGTAGTGTATAATATTGCGGATATGTTTATATATTCTATGAAAGACAGTAAAATAAAGAATGTTCAAAAGCGTAGCGGGAAGAGAGGCATGAGATGAATGCAGATAGGCAGACCTGGCATTTCCCATTTATCAGGTATGGTAATGATATTAGCGATTGCAATGATGTTAAATCGGCATTAATTGAATCGGATATGTACTGGAGACCGGAGATAGCTGATATGGAAACGATTACAATGGAAAGAAGGGCGGATGAAGACAGAATCGAGCGCCATACCATTGTACCTCATGATTATAGAATGGTCTATCGGAGATATGATAATGGCAGAATAGATTTTATTGCGCCGGTGAAAAGCAGGTATACTGTGAGTGATCCCATTAAAAACTTTATGATGTTTGATGAATGGGTAAGAAATGGGAAGATGTCATTAATTAGTGCAGGGAACCTTGATAACAAATTTCTGTGGATGTTTGCCAAGATCAATACATCTACCGTTAAAATAGGTAATGATGTGATTGAATGGCATGTTATTGCGTATGATAAATTTGATCGTGGTGCAGCCATCCATATTATATTTATGCCAATTCGCAGCTATTGTACGAATGGACTATTTGTAACAGATAGACATGGTAAAATATTTGAGCTTAGACAAGTCCATGTAGGTCGGAGTACAATTGGTATTGATAATAAAATTGGATTTGTTATGAATCAATTTGATCAATACCATCGTATGTTCTATGCCATGCAAGAAGAAAGGTATACGAAAACGATAGCAGATAAAGTCTATCGCAATTATATTAATCGGGTTATGTTTGAGAATAGCAAGAACAAAAAGTCTACCAGGCGTAAAAATATTGTTAATGAAATTAACAGATTAGCTCAAAAAGAAGTAGAGCGTAATGCCGGATATTCGTTGTGGGGAATATATAATGCTGTGATAGAATATACTGATTACGTATACCCGAATCAGAGCAAGAATCAACAAAATGTATATAATCTGATAATAGGGCATGGTGGTAGGATAAAAAGGAATGCATGGAAGGAAGCAATTAAATTGTTAGATGATGACTATGTATAAAGAAGTAAAGGAGTGGTATAAGCGGGTTTCCGACAGCTATCCAATTAAAAAAGAGCAAATGGGGAAATATGTGCTGTCGGAAGCCAGGATATCGAGCCCTGGTAATCGAGTGGTGTGGATAATTGATAGCAGCAAGCATATCCCGATTGCTGTAATATTCGATGCAAATAAGGCCTATGATCCGTTGATAATCACAATGACATCGACATATAATCGTGCGCTTTATCGGTATCTTCTTAAAGAACGAGGAAAGGAGTAAGCTATGGCTAAATTAACCAAAGAACAATTATATAAACAGCTTAAGCGGTATCTTGCTATTAAAAAGCACGGGGTTCCAAAGGATAAATTATATAAGATATGGAAAGAAGTCCCTGTGCATGCTCGTGGCGTAATCAATGCGCATAATAATCGATATTATCCTGTGATGTGGATGCCAAGATTGGAAAGAGGATGGAGGCGTCTAAAATATGAAGAATTTAAGGGCTATTATTGGGGATAAAAAGAGATAGGGTATGTTATGAGTAAGAAAGAGCATATTTATTATTATGTAACTTCAAATGGTTGTGTAAATGTTGGTTTGCATCTGTCAATGGAAGAAGCGATAAAAGACAACACCTATTTTATTGATGTGTTTGATGAAGACGGTGTAAAAGTTATACGATACCGGAAAAAAGATATTGGTAAGAATAAATATGAATATGAGGTTATAGAAGCTATGTAATGAATTTTGTTATTGATATTGTCAATTGTGAATCCTATATTACATTAGTGACTACGTAATATAGGAGAATAATTATGAATTATGAGAATCAGTTTGGCGGAAGGTATGATGTGGGAATTGTCAATGCAATCCCGGATATTTTAAAAGAGAGGCGAGATGAAGGCACGGCGGTACCGCAGCAACAGCAGGAATACGATACCGCAAGCAGGATGGCTGATTTATTTTCACGATATGCAATGGCAGGGATAGGAACGCCTAAGAATCATATGCTGGCGACGATAAAGAAGACCTGGGAAAGTTTGTCGCCAGAGCGCCGGCAAGGGCTTATTAATATGTATTATAAAACAAATGTATATCCTAGAGCCAAAGCAGTTAGGGATGTGCTGGACAAGAATCCTGAATTAAAACAGGTGATTATGTCGGAATCCAGAGAAAATAGGAAAAATAATCCCGGGCGTGAGAGTGGTATTGTAATGAGAAATAGTTTATTAGGTGGAGCTATAGGTGCATTGGCTCCATTGTCATTACTTGCTATCAAAAAAATGAAAAAGGCTCCTGTTTTTGCTGCATCTGCTATTGGCAGTATGATAGGATTAGGTATTGGAAATAGTATTGGTACGTCTAAGGCTATTGCATATGCAAAGGCGCATCCTATATCTCCAGTAACTATAGCGAAAAGAAAAGGAATTGTCAATGGAAATAAATAAAGCGTCCATTGAACGATTGCAGAGTATTGCCAGACATTCACGGTCAATGATAAAAAAGTTGCGGCAAACCTTTATCTCTCCTTTCGCATATAAACCCGATATTCCGCGCGAACCCATGAAAAGATTGTTGAGGAAGTCTGATAGTATTGTAAAGGGATCGGTTAAAAAATAAGGAGAATATTCATGGGCAGAGAGGGAGTAATAGCAATTATAGGCACAGGAATAGTGTATCTGATAAAGATAAGGGGGAAAATGCAGAGACAGGCATTGGAGATGATGAACAGTAACATGAGAGAAATTCCATTCCAAGAAATTAAAAAAGTATTCCCCGAATTAAAAAATTATAAAATATTAAAAGACACCAATTATTATATTAATACAGATAAAAAAATATTATTTGTCCCGGAGTCTCCTAAGCGTTTATTGGTAGCGCATGAGGCCGGGCATGCTGTTATTGATAAAAGAAATAAAGGTATTAAGAAATTATTGAATAATATAAAATATGTATACTATCCAGTATCTGAGGAGAATAAGGCCTGGGATTATGCCAGGAATTATGCTGATGAAGATGAGGATGTTGATAAAATAAAAAAGCCCTTTGTAGGCGGTTATAAAATATCTGTCATAACAAAAGCAGCGATGACAATGTTATCTGCTGTTGTTACGGTACTTGTAATGAAGAAGTATAATAAGGACAGGGACGGAGGCGATAGTGAAGGATAGAGCTGACTATTTATCGGGATTTCCTTATAATTATGCTGTTTCAGTTGAGATTGGGATAATATATTCAGTTGATCGTGACAACAGCAATTACATTGTAAAGGGAATGGAAAGTGGAGCCATTTACAGAAATGTAAAGTTGCTTCTTCCTGTTAATAGCTATCAAGGTGTGCAGAATATCGCCACTCCTCATCACAAAGATACCTGTCTATTGTTAATACGTAAGAACCAGTCAGAAAAGCAGGTCTGGATATTAGGTTTTATGAAACTGGGTAATGAAAACCGTGATAAAGAAATATTTCTTGGTGATCAGGGCTGGTATTTATCGGAAGATATGTATGTTATTTTGCATGAAAATGGCTTGTTTGAAGTGCGATACGGTAACGGTTTATTAATTTATGATTCCCAGACCGGCTATCGCAAAAATGTTGTGATTCATGATGAAACGATATTGAATAAATTAAATTTTCAGAATTGGTATCGAAATCATGCAGGTAAGGTAGGGTATACACAGTCTCTACGGCATGATATGGAACCATTAGAATCATCAGATAAGAGTAACGCCAACTATGAAAGAACATTTGGAGAAGAATGTGAGAATGCGTTGTTAAAAGATGTTGTTATTGCATTCAAATATAATAATAAAGACATTAAATTTACTTATGAGAAAAAGTATGATGGAGATGATGGGTGGTTTATAAGTGAAATAGTAGATGGTGATGGATTTAGTTCCAGGTCCCGTATGAAAGATGATAGCTATGAGCGGGAGCTTGTATTTGATGATGTAGGGTATAAAATAGTGGTGGAGAAGGGAAAGGGTATTCATCTCACTGATAAATCGGGTAGTATAATTGATTTAGATAAAGACGGCAATGCCAATATTACAACCAATGGAAAAGTTAAGGTAAATGTTGGCGGGGATGCTGTTGTGAATGCCGATAATGTTAGTGTAAACGCAAGAACTAAATCAGATGTAGTGGCTCCAAATATATCGCTATCTGGGGCTATAACAGTTGCGGGTTCTGTATCTGTTGCTCCGTCATCAGGTGCTCCGCCACTGTTGTCTGCGGAGAAAAACGGTAATGCAGCCATAGGAGGGGCTGACGGCGTTAAAATAGAAAAGGGTATGGTAAACATTGGAGGAGATACTGCGAAGCCTGTAGCCCTTGCCGATGCGCTTATAATGTGGCTGGCATCACATACGCATACCAGTTCAGCACCTGGGACTCCAACGAGTCCACCGATTGCTCCACCGGTGGCAAATATAAAGTTATCACAAACCAAAATAAAATAAATATCTGTTATGCCGGTTAGTGGCGGGCTTAGCGGCGCCGGTAGAATAAAGGGATAAGCCATGCATTACTTTTATTTATTAAGGCAATGTTGAAGTGATGCCATTATTCTATGCAGGCTTAGCGACGCCGCATTAACCGGCATATTTTATTGATATTATAGTAATTAATATGTGATAAATAAAATAAAAAAGACAGGAGGGTAATATGTTGAGTGCATATAGTAGTAGAAGTGTTGTCAAATGGCCACGATCGAAAAGTGGCATTGATAAAGATGCGTACAGTAATATCAAATCCTCGTTATTAGAAACGATTAAAAAAGCAAGGGCTGGTCTTGCTATTGAAGTGGCAGGTGGTAGAAGACGAGCTTTAGAAGAATCTATTGCCAGGGCCAGGAAATTACTTTCAGAGTTAGAAAGAGTGGGATAACTGTAGTGTATATTAAATTATATTAATAAAAAGCGTGGAGGTATTGAGATGGGAGATCAGGCATATATTACGTTAAAAAATGGTGAAAGAGTAAAACCAGTAAAATGGTTTGATTATTCGCATGGTTCAAAAGGGGCTATTATCAGGGATGACCATTGCCTTGTAGTTTGTTCACCAGTGCTTAATAATCAAGGTGAAGAATATTATATTATGCAAACCCATATTTGTAAAGAAGCATTGGCAGCGATTATTACTATGAATGATAAAAATGTATATGAAGATACTATTGAAGCGATTGGTGAGTTCCTGATTAAAAATAAGACTTTAATACAAAAAATATTAAAAGCTGCTGGATATTTGGGAGAACTGACAAAAAAGATTAAGAGAAAATGATGGGCGGGCGAAAACTGCTCCGTCCCGGGAGAATTGGCAAATATTGGAGATGCAAGATGAAAAATCTAAAAAAATACTTCAAAAGATTGAAATCAGAAACATACATAACAAGCTACAAATCTTTTAAAAGATATAAAAGCATAAGGGACGGAGTTTGGGTAGGTGCATATCGTCATGACACGCCTGAGGAATATCATTCAAGAAAAAATAATCATTTGATTATTTCTATTTTCGGAATACGCGTTGACATTCAAATTCATGATCGAAAATTAAGGGAATTTTGATAAATTATAACAAGAGGTACAAAATGATAATAATTAGTTTTGGTAAATGGAGTCATGCCGCCGGACGTTGGTTTATTCGGGAACGCATCTATATTAATGATTATAAATGGACACCATTGTGTAAGGTAAAACGTAGATATAAGCACAAAGCAGTGTAAGTGCTTGATGAAGTGGAGGAGAAATAAAAAAATGGAGGAAATTATGAGTATTTTACCAGAATATCTAATGAATTGTTCTTATGAACAAGATGTTTTTTGGGAAAATGAAAATCAAATACGGAAATTGTCCAAGAAAGATAGAGAGAAAAAGGTATCAAAGCGAAAAATGGCTCGTAAATCACGTAGAATTAATAGGGGTAAATATTGAGTTTATAGTATGGGTTAAGCCGTAAAATAGGAGAAATAAGAATGTACGGCGATAAACAGCAAAAATCTGAAAAAGTTAGAGATAAAAGTAAGAAGTTTCTGGAAGAGCGTTCGATCAATGAATTCAGAGAAACAGGGTTACTTCTTTTGACTAATCAGTTTCTGCATATTTTTGGATGGGCTTTGGTTGTTGAAACTGATGATGATGGGAACATGATAAAATTTTATCCCGCATATTGTAAATATCGTGGTTTTGATAGTAAAAGTTTAGATAAAGCATATGAGCAGATAACAAAGCATCTTAAAAAAAGGATACCGGAATTATTGAAAGATTTTGAAGTAAGGGGAATCTAATATTGATAATATAAAATAAAGTGATTAAAAGTTTTAATGTGGTGGCGGTGGCGGAATCAGCAAACGCCTCAAGAGGTGAGGACAACATACGTGGGTTACCGGCATCCTTATACGTATATCCTTTCGGTAGTCGGTTGAACCGAGAAATGAGTTGTTCCGGGTTCGAGTCCTGGCCGCCGCCTAAATCTAAATAGAAAGGTATGAAAATGTCCACTATAAAACATGATAAAGATTTAGATAGCGGGTCTGATTTTAGTGATGAAGAGTTATTTAAATATTTAGCTGATCATCCCGATTATATAACGAAAATAAAGGGGAATATGAGTAGTTGGTTGATATGTGAGGAACCTATTAAACTTCTAAAGAGAGTTGTAAAGATTTTGAGGGAGGATGTCGGATTTACAAAAGAAAATGCGAAAATAATTCA
>CAZOGA010000062.1:0-7555 GCA_964579095.1 uncultured Desulfurellales bacterium | reverse complement strand
ATAATATAATTTTGCTTGGATATACAAGCTTCAAACATTCTCTTTTAGATGGCTCAGCCTTGATCTTTTCTTTGCTTTTCTTCTTTTGTATCAAGACAAAAGAAACGAACAAACAACCTAATGCTGTTAAATTAAAAAATATAGTGCAATATCCAATCAAGCTGCTCATACTCTATGAGATACGTAATCTTTTTATTTTCTGCATCATCTTAAGGCTATAACAGTGGATTTTAGCTTCCTTCTAAAAAAGTTTTATACTGCTTTATGTTAATATTTTTTAAGCTTTCTTTTTCATAATCCACCATTCAAACCACTTGTACAGTTCTACTGCTATAAAAATTGGAACAGCCACTTCGAAAATAAGCAGCCAGTCTGTGAGTCTTAAAGGAACGGTGTGAAGCATGTTCTGCAAAAAAGGAACATAAACAGCAGCAACCTGCAGACTCACAGTCAAACTCCATGCAAAAAGCAAAAATGGATTACTGAAAAAACCTATAACAAACATGGGCGCATGCAGAGAACGATAGTTAAAAACATTCATTTTCTCTAAAATAATTATACCTGTGAATGCAGCTGTCTGTGCAAATGCCACAGCTTCTGAATTTGGCAGTCCTAATGATAGATAGTGATGAAAAATCCACAGTGTTCCAGCACCTATATATCCGCCCAAAATCAGTATCATAATGGTTCCTCTAAGCTGCAAAAACGGCTCATTAACAGCCCTTGGAGGCCTTTCCATAATCCCTTTTTCCACTTTTTCAACACCCAGTGCAACTGCCGTCAATCCGTCTGTTACCAGATTCATCCATAAAATCTGCACTGGCAGCAAAATCAGAGGCCCTCCAAGCAGTATATTTACAAATATAGCAATCACCTCTCCTGTATTTGACGATAAAAGATAGGTTACAAATTTCTTGATATTGTCGTATTGCCGTCTTCCCTCTCTAACAGCATTGATTATGGAAGCGAAGTTATCATCCAGCAGAATCATATCGGATGCTCCCTTTGCCACATCTGTGCCCCTTTTCCCCATTGCTATGCCTATATCTGCTTTCTTCAGGGCAGGTGCATCATTTACGCCGTCACCCGTCATAGCCGTTACAAGATTTTCTTTTTGCAGAATATCTACAATGCGCAGTTTATCCTCAGGTGCTACACGGGCAAAAATGGCACCTTCTTTTATAATATCCTTTAGCGTTTCATCATCCATTTTTTTAAGCTCTGATCCGCTGACGGTTTTTTTGGCTTCAAGTCCGATCTCTTTTGCCACAGCCATTGCTGTCAAAGCGGCATCACCTGTAATCATAACAACCTTTATGCCGGCTTTCTTGGCTGTTTTAATAGCCTCTTTTACCTCAGGACGCGGAGGGTCGATAATGCCCGCAACGCCGAGCAGTATTAAATCTTTCTCTACACTTTCGGCATCAAGTTTAATATCCTTAGGCAAAATCCTTTTTGCAAGGGCAAGTGTCCTTAAGCCGTTTTTTGCCAAATTTTCATAGGCTTCTGTGAATCTGTTCTTTGCATTATCATCTAAGGGCTTAATCTCATCTTTTTTCAAATAGTAACTGCTGCGTTCCAACAAAACCTCAGGTGCTCCCTTTGCATATTCTGTTTTTTTGCCATCCTGTTCTATAATAACACTCATTCTTTTTCTTTGTGAGTTGAATGAAAACTCTGTAACAATCTCTTCACTATCCGGCGGCAGATGCGCCTTGTACGCCGCTACAATCAACGAGGCCTCTGTAGGCTCACCGCCTATCTTCCATTCGTCGTCTTCTTTTCCCAAAGAGGCGTGTGTGCATATAAGACCAGTCTTTAAAAGCTCAAGCAAGTCTTTATCGTTTTTATAATTGATTTTTGTGCCATTTTTTTCAAAATGCCCCTTCGGATCGTATCCGCTGCCTGTTGCATCCAGCTCTTCATCAAACATCCAAACTTTTTTTACAGTCATCTGATTTTGTGTCAGGGTTCCTGTTTTGTCTGTACATATTACGTTTGCGCTTCCAAGCGTTTCTGCTGCTCTCAACCGCCTTAAAAGTGCGTTCTGCCTGACCATAGCTTTAACGCCAAGTGCCAAAGTAATTGTTACAACAGCCGGCAGGCCCTCAGGCACAACCGCAACGGCAAGAGATACACCCGTCAAAAACATCTCAAGAAGCGGTTTGCCGAATATATATCCCAAGACGGCAACAAAAACTGAAACTAAAACAGAGATAATACCCAATTTTTTTCCAAGTACCGCCAATCTCTTTTGCAGCGGGGTTTGCGTCTGCTTTACTTCACTTGTCAGTTTTGCAATCTTGCCGAATTCCGTATTCATGCCCGTTGCAGCCACAACACCCTTTGCATAACCGTTTGTTATGCTTGTTCCCATAAAAGTTATGGATGTTCTGTTTTGCAGTGGTGCATCTTCGCTTATGGGCACGCTGTTTTTGTTTACAGAAACCGATTCTCCGGTCAATGCCGACTCATCCGCTTTTAAATTGACCGACTCTATTAGACGCAGATCGGCTGGAACAACATCTCCTATTTCAAGAATAACTATATCGCCAACGACGAGATTTGAGCTGTTAATCTCTGTTTTTTGACCATCTCTTATTACCCTGCACTTTGGAGAGAGCATTTTTTGCAGTGCCTCAATGGCTTTTTCTGCTTTAAATTCCTGAACAAATCCCAAAATACCGTTTAGAACAACGATTGCCAATATAGTCAAAGCGTCTGCACTCTCACCTATGGTAAACGACACAGCTGCAGCAACAAGCAGAATGATTATCAAAATGTCTGTAAATTGAGCCAAAAGTATTTTGTACCATTTTTCTTTATGCATAGATTGTATGCGGTTTTCCCCAAAGCTTTCAAGCCTTCTTGATGCTTCTTCGCTTTTTAGTCCTAATTCTTTGTTGCTGTCTGTTGTTTTTAAAACATCTTCCGTAGACATTGAATGCCATTCGTTTTTCTTGTTATTCATCAATTAATTCCTTTTTTATTTTTCGGATTTGGTATTAATGAAGGCTTCCACTTAACAACCAAAGCCGTAAAAGCAATCGGGACCATGATTGTAGAAACTGAAGATGCGGTCACTAAAGCCGTAAAAAGCTGCGTGTTTATAAGATTAGCATCAAGCAAAAGTTTTGCAACAATAATCTCCGTTGTAAGTCTGGCATTTAGTCCAATACCTATAATCCATGCCTCTTTGGTTGTTAATTTTTTCATAGGGACCATCAAGAAAATACCAATTAATTTGCCCAAAAATGCTGCCAAAAAAAGTATAATGGCAAGTTCGGGCGCCTTCAGCATGCCATTTAAATCTACACCCATGCCAATCCAAAGAAAGAAAATAATGCCGAAAAACCCATAGCTTACCGCCTTTACCGCTTTGGTCGCTCCTTCGCCTTTTTCTTTGGATTTGTCAAAGACCGGACGCATCAATATACCTGCCACAATCGCTCCGATAATTAGGCCCAAATCCGAGTATTCTGCAAACCCTCCAAACAAAAAAAGTGTTATAATCATAAGAAATATAAGATTTTGAACACTGTTTTTAAGCCAGCGGGAAATTGGGATCAATATCCACTTTCTCGCCAGCCACGCAATGATTGCAAAAATAAATAGATTAATAAAAACAGTTATTACTGCTCTATTATTACTGACGGATATATCTGTTTTTTCGCCAATCCAGATGGAAACAAAAGCTACAAGAAAAACCTCTATAACGTCATCAAGCACACCGGCTCCCACAATATAGTTGCCTACCTTTGTTTTAATGAGATTAAATTCATCGAGTATAGGAACAATGACAGCCTCAGCTGTCGGCATGCGGGTCAGTCCTATAACAAACGCTATAGTCCAGCCGTATCCAAGGTAAAGCATCGCTGAAGCGCCTAATATAAAAGGAAATATCGTATTTAGAACAGTTGCTAACACAATATCCCTGCTTTGACTTTTCATTCCTTTAATGTCAATCTCAAGCCCGATAAAAAAGAGCAGGAATAAAACGCCGATGTCGGCTAATGCTGTAAAAATTTCACCATAAGGACCACAGCTCAAAAGTGCATAAAAGTGCGTGTAGTGAACGATCATTCCCGTAAAAAGGGCAGCCAAAATGCCGGGGATTTTTAATTTTTCAAAAAAACCGGCAATCAAGTAGGTTATGCCAAATAACAGCGACAAAAGAAGCAGCAGCTCCCCGAAAAGTTGATCATTCATTTGATATTCCTTATAATCTTTTTTTAAACATTAATATTTTATAATTATCCGAAGCCATGTTTTAAAATTTGGACTTTTTTAGATAATATGCCCAGCTTATATAAAGTTCCGCTGCAAACTCAAAATTACCTGCTGACAGTGTTTCTTCTCCTATCAGTAAGTAAAACCATAACATTAAACAATTATTTTAGGATTGCGTCTTTACATTCGGAATTCATCTCTCTTTTCTCTCGTATTACTTTTTTAAACATTTCAACTATTTTCTTGTTTTTCTTTATTTTTTGTTCAATTCTTTTTGACGATATGCAGGTTAGGAATAGATAGCTTAACGAAACAACAGCTCATAAGTCTTTGTTATATCATCTTTATTCCTTGCGATTCTGCTCGTTCTTATTATGAGTATTTCTGCAGTGGAAAGAATTGAAGCCTCGACCAAGTGTCCCCCGAAAATAGTCGCTGTTTTGTCGGATAGAGCTGCATGTATATGCACAATAATATCATTATCAATAGTACTGATATTTCCATTTGCGCTTATAAGTTCAAACGTTCCGCTGAATTCTCTAAATGTTCTATTTTTATCTGTTATTGGAAATTCTTTAAATGAAGAAACATTTCTTATAACTACATGATTTATGCTCGCTACGCAGCTTGCTATAAATCCGCCTGTTATTTTCTCTTTTTCACAGATTATTTTTATAGATTCCATCAATTTTTCGTCAGGTTCAAGTCTTATCGCTGCATATTCATTATCTATTTTGTAATTCATATTTCTCCTTATAATATTGACAAACGTCATTTAAAAAACACTCTGCGCACTTAGGATTTTTTGATCTGCATATATATCTTCCGAATACTATTAAACCTGAATAGAATCTAATCCATTCCTTTTTGGGACACATTTTTTTTATGTCCTCTTCTATTTTATCCGCTTTTTCAGATGAAGATATACCGAGCCTATTTGAAACGCGCCTAACGTGCGTGTCCACAGCTACGGCAGGTATATGATAAGCAAATGATAGCAGAATATTTGCTGTTTTCCTTGCAACACCGGGGAGGGTAAGCAATTCTTCCAAATTATTCGGCACTGTGGAGGAATACTTTTCCGCTAACATTCTGCATGTCTCAAAAATTCGCTTTGCTTTTGTGTTATGCATGCTGCATGAGGATATTTTCTTATTTATTGTATCTACACCGGCTTTTATAAAATCCTCAGGCGTTTTAAACTCGCTGAACAATTTTTTTGTTATCCTATTCGTCAGTTTGTCGGTGCAGCGTGCGGACAGCATCAGCGCTATTAGAAGTTCGAAAATATTTTCATAATCCAAATCCAGTCTTGGAACAGGATAATGTTCTATAATTCTATTGACAACTGTTTCATACATACTAATTTGTTCCATTATTCAAAATTATACCGATTTAGTCTGTTTATTCAAATATTTTATAACTCAAAATCTCACCGCAATATAAATATCTTGAAATAAAGATCATTATATGTTATCTAAAATATCAAATGAGTAAAGTTGAAGTAAAAGGCAGAAATTTTTTAGGTTTTGAGATAGAAGTCTTCTCTGAATCTTTAAGTGATATCAAGAAAGAGATAGATTTAAGAATAGGTAATGGTGCACATTTTTTTAATAACGCTATCATAACTTTAAAGCTTACGCCGGAAAATAAAAATTTTGCAATAGAAACCTATAAATTTCTAAAGCAGAAAGGTGTTGTTATTCATGCAATAGAGGTTGATAATGCACAAGGGTGCAATGCCCAAGGAATTATACCAATTATCGAAAGCAAAGATACACATACTGTTTCAGCCGGAAACAATAAAGAGGTTGCTGTTTTTAAAGGAAATTTAAGGAATGGGCAGACAATAAGATCCGACGGGACACTTATAGTTGCGGGCAACGTTAACCCTAATTCTTATGTTTATGCTACAGGTGATATATATGTTTTAGGAAAGCTGTATGGCATACCGCATGCAGGATATGGGCTGAATAATGATGCGGTGATTTTTGCTTTTGATTTAAATGCACCGCAGATAAGAATAGGCAATCTCATCACAAGATCTCCGGATGAAGAGTTAAACAGCAAGGAAGATAATGTTTTTGAAGTAGCATATGTTGATAACGGACAAATTGTTATCAACAGCTATTATGAGTGGTTAAAATTGAATAAGTAGTGGAGTGTTTATGTCAGGTAAAGTATTAACGATTACATCAGGTAAAGGCGGAGTGGGAAAATCTACTGCATCAGCTAATGTAGCTTTAAGTTTGGCTTTGGTCGGAAAAAAGGTTGTTGCCATAGATTTGGACATAGGTCTTAGAAATCTCGATATGATCTTGGGATTAGAAAATAGGATCGTTTATGATATTGTTAATGTTGTGGAAAAAAGCGCAAAATTAAAACAGGCTTTGATCAGGGATAAAAGAACAGATAATTTATCTTTAATTGCCGCTGCGCAGACCAGAGACAAATCTGCAGTTAACAGCAATCAAATGTTGCAGCTTGCAGAGGAGCTGAAAGCAGAGTTTGATTATGTAATATTGGACTCACCTGCAGGTATCGAAAATGGATTTAAAAATGCCATGATTCCGGCAGATGAATTGATTGTTGTAACAACACCGGAAATATCCGCCGTAAGAGATGCAGATAGAGTAATCGGTATATTGGAAGCCAACGAGAAAAAAGCTGTAAACCTGGTTATAAACAGAATAAATCCCGAACTTGTGAGAAAAGGCGATATGATGAGCAAAGATGATGTCCTGCAAGTTTTAAGCATTCCTCTGCTGGGCGTTGTACCTGAGGATAAAAACATTGTTAATTACACAAATATCGGCGAGCCTTCGGTGCTTCACACTGAATCCGAATCAGGAAAAGCATTTATGAATATAGCAAAAAGAATATTAGGAGAAGATACCGATTTAATGGAAATAAAGGAAAAGAAAATAGGATTCTTTCAAAATATAATAAATTTTTTTAAGGAATAAAATATGTTTTTCGATTTTTTCAGAAAAAAGAGAAAAAAAAGTTCAGATACGGCGAGAGAGAGACTTCAGATTATATTAGCGCATGAAAGATTATCAAATAAAGCGCCTTTTTTGGATGATTTGAGAAGTGATATAATAAAAGTCATATCCAAATATGTAAAAATAGATTCAAAATCAATAGAAGTTAATCTGCAAAAAGATGATTCTATGGAAATATTGGAAATAAACATACCTATGAAATAATCTGCGGAATAATTAACTGACCTTACGCACTTTTCAATTTTTGCAGCCCCACAATAATATTAATTTTAGATTTTGAATTTTGAATTTTGAATTAAGGAAAAGCACAAGATTTATCC
>CAZOGA010000061.1:1906-7678 GCA_964579095.1 uncultured Desulfurellales bacterium | reverse complement strand
TGCGTAAGGTTAATTATTTAATTGCACCTGTAGGAGCTTTGCTTAAAGCATACGGAATATCATTATCTGAAAATTCCATGCCCAGCCCTGCATAAAGCGATCTGCTTCTGCTGTTTAAGATTTCATTGACACCGCCGAACAGTGTAAAATGCCTCAAGAACCTATATTCAGCTTCCGCTTTCAGCTGCGCGTGAGTATCCCTTATATCATTGTCGTGACTAAAATCAAAAAATCTTACGCCCAATCTCACATTATCGAGTGCTGTAGGATAATAGTCCAATCCAACACCGAAAGTGGACTCAATAGCTCCACCAAGCAGAGTAAAATTATAGTAGCGTTTACCCATCAAAGCCGTTAGTCTGACCGTGTCGGAGTCATTGCCGCTTGGATCCGAATCATATTTATAATCTTTTTCATTGACAGCCATAACTCTATAAAATCTATCCGGCGCCGTATAAACATCTATGCCTGCATACTCTTTATTGTCGTTATGCCTAAATTGATATTCACTTTTAAGTCTTACATTAAATTGAGTTCTATTTAACTGCGAAAGATAATTATTGATAGATGTCAGCGTTTCATCCAATTTGTCATAGACACTTTCATCGTTAACCAGCTTGCCCAATGTTCCTCTTCCGGAATTGATTTTATGAGTTATCTGTTTAGCGTCTTTGGAAGCAATATCTATATTATTATAAAAATCTTCATTGTTTATCAATTTCCCCAAGGTGCCGTTTCCGTTTCTAATTTTATTTGTCAGAAAATAAACATTATCCATCGAATGATTCAATTTATTAAAGGCTTCTTTAGCCTCTAAAATAGATTCTCTGATTTCATGTCTGTTTGAATTCAATATTCCGTTTAAATTGTTGCTGATCTTGTCAAAATTTTCTAATATCTTGCTTAAGTTTTCCCTATTTCTTTTGTTGAACACATTATTTATATTTGTTGCTAACTCATTAATATCTACAGAAGGTTGAGTATTCAAAAGAATACCGCCATTTTTCAAATAATCTTTAGAGTGACCTATTTTAATTTGTAAAAATTTTTCTCCTAATAATCCCCTGCTGGATATTGATGCTGTAGAATCAACGGGTATTTCATATTGCTTATAGATGTTCATGCCTACTACAGCCCTGCCGTTTTTTAAGCCTATGGATTTTACAAAGCCGACATTAACACCTGCCACGTCAACCTTTGCATTCTTCTCTATGCCTGATATATTATTAAAATCAGCATAAATAGTATAGGCTGGTTTTTCACCCAAAGAAATCGTTTTAAATTTTACACTCATCCATACAAGCAGCACAAGTGCTATGATGACAAAAATACCTACTATAGCCTCAAATTTTTTTTCTTTCATAATTTGTCTCCCATTGATAAGCTTTTAAAAAATTCGCTACAAGTTCATTGTCCGAGTTAAAAAAAGAATTCTTATCTTTAAAAGTAATAATTTTACCTTTATAAAGCACGCCTATGGTGTCTGCAATATTTAACGTTAGATTTAAATCGTGGCTTATAACAAAACATGTTTTAGAAAATTTCCTCTGCATATCCTTTATTAGCATTCCTATAGATACCGACATTATCGGGTCAAGGCCTGTCGTAGGCTCATCAAAAAAAACAACATCCGGGTTTGTTACAATTGCTCTTGCAAGACCTACACGTTTTCTCATTCCGCCTGATAGCTCAGATGGCATCTTGTTCTCAATATCTTCAAGCCCTACAACGTTTAGAGCGTTCTTTACAACATTTTTTATATCTTTTTTCTTAGCCATTTTATGTTCTATTACGGGAAAGGCAACATTATAAAAAACATTTTGTGAATCAAATAAAGCTGCATCCTGAAATAATACTCCGAATTTAATCCTTATTTTACGCAGATCTTTCTCTCTCATTTTGGCGATGTCTTTGCCGCTATATATAATTTTCCCGCTGCTCGGTTTCATAAGACCTATAATATTTTTCAGCAAAACGCTCTTCCCTGACCCGCTTTCACCTATAATAACGGTAATTTTGCCGTCTTCTATATCAAAATCCAAATCATTCAAGACAACCTGTTGTCCGAAATTCTTTTTTAATTTTTCTATTTTTATCATAATCAATACATAAAAGCAGACAAAAAATAATCCGCCACAAAAACAGAAACACTGGCCAGCACAACAGCATTTGTCGTAGAAACTCCGACACCGCGCGACCCGCCCTTAGTATTCATTCCCATATAACAGCCGATTAACGATATTATTAAACCAAATACAGCTGCTTTAATAAAACCGTAAGTAATATCATCAGAACTTATAAATGTCTGAATATTGCTTATATAAGAAGTTGGATTTAGTTTTAATATAATTATTCCAACGAGATATCCGCCTATATTGCCCGCAACATTCGATATTATCACCAAAAAAGGCATCATAATAGTTGTTGCTATAATACGCGGTGAAACCAAAAAATTAATAGGATCAACAGCCATAACGCGCAGAGCGTCTATCTGCTCTGTAACCTTCATAGAGCCTATCTCCGCAGCCATAGCAGACACACTCCGAGCAACAACCATTAAGGCTGTAATTACAGGCGCAAGCTCCCTTCCCAGTGATACGGCAACTGTATAGCCTATCATATTTTCCGCCCCAAATTTGTGAAATCCATGATATATTTGAAGCGCTTCGACCATCCCGATAAATGTGGAGGTTAAAATTACAACCCCGCTTGACCTCACACCTATATAGTACATATGCTGAAATGTAGAATGTATTCTAAGTTTGCCTGTGACAAGAGCAGCAATAGAACGGAAAAAAAGTATTAAGATACCGCCTGCTTCAGTTATGAAATTAATAGCCAAGCTTCCTATATAGGAAAAAAAGTTCAGCATAATTATTTTATATACACCCTTTTTGTTCTAAGTCCCCTGCCGATGTTCAAAAGTATCTCATAATTTATTGTATCGGCTTTTTCTGCTAATTCATCAGCCCAGACAGATTCAGTGTTATCTTTTCCTATAATTGTTGCAATATCTGAGATCTTTGCATCCGCATTGCTGATATCGCACATAAACATATCCATGCATATATTTCCCAAAACCCTGCACCTTCTGCCGTTTACAATGCATTCCATCTTGTTTGACAATGCTCTGAACAGACCATCTGCATACCCGAAAGCAACCACGCCTATTTTCATATCATGAGGGGCTATAAATGTTCTGTTATAGCTTATTCCATCACCTTTTTTCAAATTATGTATATTTATAATGCTTGATTCCAAACTCATCACCGGCTTCAAACCAAGCACATTATCCATATCGGGAGACGGCATATAGCCGTATAGTATAATTCCCGGTCTTATGCAATTAAGATACATATCTTTGTGCTTAATAATAGCGCCGCTGTTTGAAATATGTCTGCACTCTATATCAAATCCTGAATCTTTAAAAAAAGCCGCCGCATTCTGAAATTTTATAAACTGCCTATGTGTCCAGTCATCATCGTTTTCTGAGTCGCTAAAATGCGACATAAGACCTTTTATATTGATATATTTTCTATTCTTTTCACATATCTCTGCAATCTCCATTACAGAGTCCGTATTCATACCCAATCTTGCCATTCCCGTATCTATTTTTATATGCACATCCATGGTATAATTAATCGACTTGGCATATTTTATAACCGCATTTAGCGATTCCATGTTATGAATAACGGGCGTTATGTTAAATTTATGCATATTTTTTATATCATATGGGTTGATACAGCTCATAGCAAGGATGTTTTTCTTAATGCCATGTTTTCGTAATAGTATACCTTCATTCGCATGAGCCACGCCAAAATACGAAACTTGATCGTAGCGCGCTAATTCAGACGATATTTCCACTATGCCATGGCCGTATGCATCAGCTTTTACAATAGGTATTATTTTTATGGAGCTACCTATGTACTCTGAAATTTTATTAAAATTATGGTGCAAATTAGATATATTTATCTTAATTCTGCTATTTGAATTCAATAAAACCCCCTTAAGCTATTACTGAGTGACTTTGCACATCCTAAACCATCTTCTGCATTCTATCTGTTATACTGTAAGGACTTATCTGAAGGATAAGTCCTTAGCCAATTCAAGTATCAAATCAATAATACGTAAATAAAACCACACTGACGGCGAAAAGATAAAATATTATCGCATTAGAAATTTTTTCTTTTCGTATAAAACAGTTTAAGGTGCACAAGCTGAACTACTGGCCTATTGTATATAAAAAAATATAAATGTAAATATTAAAATGAAAGGAAAAGATGGGGTGCAGCCCCATCTTTTTAGTATTTTCTTTTGAGTATTTCTTTTTGAAGTGATGCAATAGCTTTTGTAGGATTAAGCTCTTTCGGGCAGGCATGGATACAGTTCAATATCGTGTGGCATCTCCAGACACCATGTACATTATTAACAGCATCCAGTCTTTCATCAGAACCATCGTCCCTTGTATCAAGCACAAATCTTGCTGCATTAAGCATTGCTGAAGGTCCGAGATAATCCGGATCGGCCCAGTAAGACGGGCATGAGCTTGAACAGCATCCGCAAAGTATGCATTCATATAGACCGTCAAGCTTCTCTCTATCTTCCTGGCTCTGCAGCCTTTCTCTTCCCGGAGGTGGATCTTTCTCGATTAAGTAAGGCTTAACAACATAATATTTATTAAAAAAGTCTTCAAAATCACAAACCAAATCTCTTATTATGGGAAATCCCGGAAGCGGTTTGATTGTTAATACGCTGGAATTATAATCCTCTATGTGAGACATACAAGACGTTGTGTTTACACCGTTTATATTCATTCCATCAGAACCGCAAACGCCCTCTCTACAACTCCTTCTATAGGTTAAAGTGGGATCCTGCTGCCATTTTATCTGGTTTAGCCCGCTTAAAACCATCATGCCGGAACCTTCAATAGTGACCTCATAATCCTTATAGTAGGGAGCCTTGTCTTTTTCCGGGTCGTATCTAAAAATCTTAAATACTACTTTATCTCCTTCTTTTAAAGCCATCTCTCATCCTCCCTTATTAATAAACTCTCTTCTTGGGTTGGAATGTAGGAGCTGTCAGAGGTTTTGTTCTAACAGGCACATACTGAATATCTATTTTCCCATCTTTGTTCATTGTAGTAAATGTATGTTTCATCCAATTAGTATCATCCCTTTCAGTGAAATCATCCCTTGAATGAGCGCCCCTGCTTTCCTTCCTTGCCAATCCAGCTTCAGTCTCAACCCTGGATACATATATCAATGATTCGAGGTCAAATATCTCAGCCAATTCCGTATTGAATGTGTGGCTCTTATCTGTCAAGCCGACACCCTTGAATTTCTCTTCGTAGCCTTTCAGTATCTCAACCTCTTTTGCCATCATCTTCTCTATTCTAAAGACCGAGAAATTCTCCTGCATCGTGTCACGCATATCTTCCCATATATCATCCATTTTAATTGTTCCAGGTCCGCCTTCAAAATACGCTTTAGTTCTCTCTATTGTTTCTTTTCCATATTTCTCGGCAATAAATTCGATAGGAGGATTCGGGAATACAGGCTTATCTTCTATAATCCACCTGGCTGCATTTGCACCTGCTGATTTACCTGTAACGACAAGGTCAAGCAGAGAGTTGCATCCAAGTCTGTTTGCACCATGCAATGATGCACATGCACATTCTCCGGCTGCATACAATCCCGGAACAGGAACCTCTTTTTCCCCGTCAAACGTAACAACTTCGCCCTTAACGTTTGTCGGAATACCGCCCATATGATA
>CAZOGA010000061.1:0-1806 GCA_964579095.1 uncultured Desulfurellales bacterium | reverse complement strand
GGACCGTAAATGCCGGTCGGGTGGAACTGTATAAACTCAGGATCTTTAATCGGGATTCCCGCTTTAAGGCAGAGAGTCCAGCCTATACCTGTATTAACATGGGCATTTGTGTTGGTTCTAAAGTTCCTTGTATTTCCGCCTGTAGCCAAAATTATAGCATAACCGAAAAATAGATGGAAACCGCCGTTAACCATATCCCAGGCGAGTATACCTAAAACTGCTCCCGTTTCCTCATCTCTAAACATTTCCATAGCATAATATTCAGAATAGTAGCTTACATATTCCGCCATATCAGGCCTTAGCGTTCGCTCAAACAGCGTATGAAGCATAGCATGACCGGACCTATCGGAAACTGCACATGCCCTGTGGGCAATAGTTTCACCGAAGTTCCTCATCTGCCCGCCGAAAGCACGCTGGTAAACCTTGCCGTTCTCAGTCCTTGAAAAAGGCATGCCCCAATGTTCAAGTTCTATAATCGTTTTAGGTGCATTCTTTGTAAAATATTCTATTGCATCCTGATCTCCAAGATAATCCGCACCCTTCGTAGTATCATACATATGCCATATCCAATAATCTTCATCCATATTAGCCAAAGCAGCGTTGATTCCGCCTTGTGCCGAAACCGTGTGAGATCTTGTCGGATAAACTTCCGAAATTACAGCCGTCTTAAGCTTTGCCTGGCCTGTCTGCACAGCGGCAGCAAGGCCGGCTCCGCCAGCACCGACTATAACAACATCAAATTCTTCCGTTCTAACATTACTTGTACTTATCTCAGCCATTATTTAAAGCCTCCTTATAATTAACCCTTAAACGGTAATATTGTTATAGCCGCCAAAACCAGATAGATAACACCCACAACCCAGAAAAAGCCCTTCCAGAAGACCCTCCATCCGGAATGCACATAATCTTCTATGTTCATAAAAATACCGTTTATGCCGTGGTAAAGTGCGAAAACAACAAATGTCAAATCAAATATTTTCCAACCCAAGGAAGAAAATCTTGCAGCTACAGCCTGATATGTTAATCCGCCGCCACCGGCAAAGTGCTCAATAAAAAAATGCCCCAAAAGTAAAAGAAGAAGTGCAACGCCTGATACCCTCTGCAGCAACCAATTCCATTCACCGCTTTTAGCGCTTCCTTGATACCTGTCTATGAATCCTCTCATGTACATCATTTTAACATCTACCTCCCTGTTTTAAAGGTGCATAACCATAGGTATGGCACCAGCTATAAATACTATGGCAAAGATGACCCAGAAAATCCATACGTTGCCTACATAATTATCCCTCTCAGCTGCTCCCAAAAAGTTAACCAAAATCACCCTTAAACCGTTTATAGCATGATATGCCGCAACTAACCATAACCCTATCTCTAATACCTTAAACACAGGGCTCTCCAATACCGCTATTGCGTTATTGAATGATGCCGGACTTTGAAGTGTGGTTATTGCCCACTCATGTATAAAGAGATAAAAGATCAACAACAAACCTGTGATACGATGAAACAACCAAGCCACAAACCCTTCGTGCCACTTGTACTGAATATGATGAATGCGTCCATTATACCAATCCATACTGCTTCTCGGCTATACTAAAATGTACGTATAGCCTCAACCCCCTTTCTAGAAATTATTTAAATCCAATTTACCAAAAACTATCTTTTTGTCAAGTTAATAATTAATAAATAGGTTATAGCTCATAAATGATTTATAAGCTATAACCTATAATAAAGTTAAAGTTTATTTACCCATTAACAACGTGTTCCGACCTCTATTCTATGAAACTTTATAAGGACTTATCATTTTGC
>CAZOGA010000060.1:2487-8015 GCA_964579095.1 uncultured Desulfurellales bacterium | reverse complement strand
ATAAGCATAATAAGCGCCTAAGTTGACAGTGCTGATAATTTTTGCGTAAGGTCAACTGATAATTAGAATAAAAATGGAACATAAAGAGTTCTTTCGTCCAAACACATTCCTTTTTATACAGTGAATTTATAGAGTTTTCCAACTTACACTTCAGCTCATTCTATATCCCGCCGGGATTTTGACAAGAAATACAGAGCATAATAAATTAAGCAAAACTAAGGAAATTAGGTCTGGCATAGAAATTAAGGCAGTAAGAACTTGACTTTTAATATGAAAAGGGGTAGGTAATCGAATTAAGGACTGCTTAAAAAGCAATCTTATTGTTAATTTTTAAAGATCGGAGGTAGTTCATGAAACTTCATGAATATCAAGCCAAAGAGGTATTGGCAAATTACGGTATTCCTGTGCCCGAAGGCAGAGTTGCTCATTTTCCTTATGATGCATGGATGGTTTCTATGGAATTGGGAGCGCCTATAGTTATCAAAGCGCAGGTATTAACGGGTGGAAGAGGGAAAGCCGGCGGTGTTAAAATAGCAAAAACATCAGATGAAGCAAGAAATATATCGCAGGATATGTTTGGGAAAATTCTTGTAACAAAACAGACCGGGCCGCAGGGTGTTAAGGTAAGAAAAGTGCTTGTGGAAAAACTGGCAGATATAAAAAGGGAACTATATTTTTCTGTAGTTGTGGATAGAACTACATCAAGGCCGACTGTTATAGCCTCAAAAAGAGGCGGCATGAGCATTGAAGAAGTGGCGGAAAAATATCCGGAAGATATTATAAAAATTCCCATAGATCCTGCTGTAGGATTTTTGTCGTATCAGATCAGAAGATTAAAATATGATCTTGAATTAGTTGAACAGGGCAAAGAAGCGGCAAAGATTTTCAGCTCTCTTTATAAAGTTTTTATGGACAAGGATTGTTCATTGCTTGAGCTTAATCCATTGGTTGTGATTAATACGGGGCACTTATTAGCTCTTGATGCAAAAATGAGTGTAGATGATAATGCTTTATATAGGAAGAAAGAAATATCAAGAATGAGAGATTTGACAGAATCAAATCCTGATGAGCTTGAAGCAAGATTTGCCGGGCTTAATTTTATTAAACTGAACGGGAACATAGGCTGCATGGTTAATGGCGCAGGACTTGCCATGACCACTATGGATATTATTAAACTATCCGGCGGTGATCCTGCAAACTTCCTTGATTTAGGCGGTGAGGCAACACCTGACACCGTATCCAAAGGATTTGAAATTATCACAAGGGATCCCAAAGTGAAAGCCATTTTTATTAATATTTTCGGCGGCATTGTTAGATGTGATAAGGTTGCCAACGGCATAATACAGGCTCTGAAAACAGTTGAAGTAAAAGTGCCGGTTGTTGTCAGACTAACAGGAATGAATAAAAAAGAGGGCATAGAGATGCTGAAAAAAAGTTCGCTCTCTTTCCATATCGCAGAAGATCTCAAAGATGCTGCAAAGATGGTTGCTAAATTGGCTAAAGAGAGCAGCACGCCTAAAACTTCTTCAGCGGAAACAACAAAAAAAGTTAAAAGTGAGGAAAAATAGATGGCTGTTTGTGTATATAGAACAAGTAGAGTTATTGTTCAGGGTATAACAGGTAAAGAGGGAAGCTACCACGCTATTGCCTGCAAACAATATGGAACGAAGGTGGTAGGCGGAGTAACACCTGGAAAAGGCGGTCAAGATGTTGAAGGCATTCCTGTGTTTAATACTGTTGAAGAAGCTGCAAAAGAAGTTAATCCCAATGTAAGTTTGATTTTTGTTCCGCCTCCATTTGCGGCGGATGCAATATTGGAAGCCGTGGGCAGCAAGATAAAAACCATTGTCTGTATCACAGAAGGAATACCCGTTTTAGATATGGTTAAGGTAAAACGTGTTATAGAAAAAGAAGGCATTACACTCATTGGTCCTAACTGCCCTGGAATTATAACGCCGGGTGCTTCAAAAGTAGGTATTATGCCGGGGCATATATTTAAAAGAGGGAGCGTCGGCATTATCTCAAGAAGCGGAACGCTTCTTTATGAAACAGCCGATCAAATTTCAAAGATAGGTTTAGGGCAATCAACAAGTGTTGGTATCGGCGGTGATCCTATTATCGGTACAGATTATATTTATTGGCTTGAAAGATTTGAGGCTGACCCTGAAACGGAAGCCGTTATGATGGTTGGCGAGATAGGCGGGAATGCGGAAGAGACAGCGGCTGAATATATCAAAAAAGAAATGACCAAACCAGTGTTTGCGTTTATAGCAGGGAAAACAGCGCCTGTCGGCAGAAGAATGGGGCACGCCGGCGCCATAATAATGGGTAAAAGCGGCACCGCTGAGTATAAATATTCCGTATTGAAGGAAGCAGGTGTAAATACGATAGAGAACCCCGGCTATATGGGGGAAACAATATACAAGGTTTTAAGAGAAAAATATAAACTATAATCCACTTCAGAGTATAAGAGGTGAATTATAATATTCCAAAGAGGGATTGTTTAAATCCCTCTCCTACCTTTTAAGAACGGTAAGTTTGAGTTTGACTTTTTGCCTTAATGTTATACAATCCCGCCTTGTGTAGATGAGCGGTTGTAATGAGAAAAAAAGCTTATAAGAAATTAAAATCCATATTTAAAGATAGATATCTTGATGAGAAAATAGATACTATTCAATATGCCTACGACGCAACTCAGAGGATGTATCCTCCTGATGCCGTAATATTTCCTAAAACCGCTCAAGAAGTGTCCGAAGCCATGAAAATAGTGCATAAATATTCCATATCGGTTGTTCCGAGAGGCTGGGGATCAGGATTTTCAGGCGGAGCATTGAACATTGACGGCGGAATATGTATGTCTCTTGAATTAATGAACAAAGTGATTGAAATTGATGAAGATAATTTGATTGCAACAGTTGAAGCAGGACTTGTTAATTATGAGCTGCAGGAGATTCTAAAACCTTATGGGCTGTTTTTTCCGCCCGATCCGTCAAGTTGGAAATTTTCAACTATAGGCGGCAATATTGCGGAAAATGCAGGCGGGCCGAGAGCGGTGAAATATGGTGTAATGAAAGACTGGGTTATGGGATTGGAACTTGTATTGGCTGATGGGTCTATCATTCATTCCGGCTCAAAAAATGTAAAAGATGTAGCAGGATACGATATAACTCATCTTATTGTCGGTAGTGAGGGAACATTGGCCATAGTTACAAAGGCTCTGCTTAAACTGTATCCTATACCTGAACATAAAAAAACCATGCAGGTGGTGTTTAATGATATGTCCTGTGCAGCTCAGACAGTCAGCAGCATAATAAAAAATAAGATTATACCTACATCCATTGAGTTTATAGACAGGGATGCCATAAAAACGGTTGAGGATGCACTGCATATTGGGCTGCCGAAAGCCGATGCTATTTTAATTATTGAGGTAGACGGCGATTTATGCTCGGTTGATGAATCCGTAAGCAAAATAGAGATATTATGCAGACAGGGTGGGGCCGTTGATTTTAAGGTTGCGCAGGATGATAAAGAAGCGGATGAACTATGGATTGCGCGCAGGTCTATATCACCTACGCTGAAGCGCATTGCCGATGGTAAGTTAAATGAAGATATTGTTGTGCCGCGTTCAAAATTAGCCGACATGATTAAGCTGGCACAGAATATTTCTAAAAAATATGATCTGCCTATTGTTAATTTCGGGCATGCCGGAGACGGCAATATACATGTTAATATCATGTATCACACCGACAAAGAAGATGAAGCGGAGAAAGCAGAAAAAGCTATGAATGCTATATTTGATGCATGCCTGAATTTGGGCGGGACAATCTCAGGTGAGCACGGTATAGGCATAACCAAGGATGCATTTTTGGAAAAACAACTCGGGTCCCGTTCTATTGAACTGTTTAAAGATGTGAAAAAGGCATTTGATCCTAAAAATATTATTAATCCCCATAAGATGAAATTATAGATGAAACCTATAGAAGAATCGTGGGATTCATGCGTTAAATGCGGCATATGCAGAAGCGTTTGTCCTGTATTTAAGGAAAAGAAAGAAGAGCCGTTTGTGGCGAGAGGCCATATAACATTAATTCAGGAGCTTATTAAGGGAAACGTAGATTTTTCAAGCAAAAAGGCAAAGAAATATCTCGGTGAGTGTTTGCTGTGCACAACATGCGTAGAATCCTGCCCTAATGATGCTCATACGGATTTAGCAGTTGTTGCGGCAAGAATCACAGTGAATAAAATTCACGGTATACCGCTTTATAAAAGAGTTATGGCAAAAACTATGAGCAGCAGAAAACTTCTTGATCTATCCGTTAGATTAGGGAATATATTTTCACCAATGATATTCAAAACAGTAAAAGATGTTCCGAGGCAGGGCATTAATGTAAAAATTAAAAATCCTATAGTAGAAAAAGACAGGCTGCTTTTGCCGATCTCTAAAAAGACGTTTTTGAACACTTATCCGGATATTATTAAAGGAAGCAGCAATAAAAAAGTTGCCGTCTTTATAGGCTGCGCGGTAAATTATGCCTATACGGAAGTCGGGGCTGCACTTGTTGATATATTGGAAAGACTGGGGATTGAAATTGTGATACCCAAAGCGCAGACATGCTGCGGCGGCCCTATTTATTATTCCGGTATGGTTGATACGGCGGAAAAATTGGCGAAAAAGAATATAGAACTTTTTGAGAAAATAGAAGCAGATGCCATATTGATACCCGAGCCTACATGTGCTGCCGCCATTAAGGTTGAATATCCGAGAATATTCAAATATTTCAGCAATGATGAATATTTGGAGAGGGCGCAAAGATTAGCAGAAAGAATACGTGATCCCGCAGATTATTTTTATAATGATACAAATCTAACTGATATTTTAAAAAATACAAAGCTGAATAGGGAGTACACTGTGACTTATCATGATTCCTGCCATCTGAACAGGAGTTTGGGTATAAAAACCGAGCCCAGGGAGTTGATGAAAGCCATAGGTAATTTAAAATTTGTAGAGATGAAAGATGCGGACAGATGCTGCGGCAACGGCGGAACATTCAGTGTTGATTTCAGGGAAACATCCTTGAAAATTGGCAGACGAAAGGCTCAAAATATAATAAATTCCGGCGCAGATATTGTTGTTACCGGATGTTCGGGATGTATGATGCAGATTGCAGAGGTGCTTAATATTGAACATTCTAAGGTGTCCGTAAAACATACAATTGAGATTATAGATAAAGCATTAAAAGGGAGCGATTTATGAAAAAAATAAGAAAGGCTGTATTTCCTGTTGCGGGTTTTGGCACGAGGTTTTTGCCTGCCACTAAATCATCATCCAAAGAGATGCTGCCCCTTGTTGACAAGCCGCTCATTCACTATGCTGTCAAAGATGCTGTTGATGCCGGCATTGAACAGATAATATTTGTAACTGGACGTGGAAAAAGAGCAATAGAGGACTATTTTGACATATCATTTGAGCTTGAATTTCATCTTAAGTTTCAGGGCAAGGACTCTCTTGTCGATGAAATGAGGAAAAT
>CAZOGA010000060.1:0-2387 GCA_964579095.1 uncultured Desulfurellales bacterium | reverse complement strand
AATGAGGTTGAGAAGGGTCTATTAAAGTTGGATACATTTATTGAAAAACCAAAGGTTGAAGAAGCCGCCGGAAATACTGCGATAATAGGACGGTATATTTTTACGCCCAGAATATTTGAAGAGCTTGAAAGAACAAGTATAGGTTCAAAAGGTGAGATACAGCTTACGGATGCGATAAAAAGTTTGAGTACAAAAGAGGTTATTTACGGAAAATTGCTTGAAGGCAAAAGATTTGACTGCGGAAGTAAATTGGGTTTTTTGAAAGCTACAGTTGAGTTTGCATTGGATGATAAAGAAATTGGCAAGGATTTTAGAGAATTTTTAAAAGGGGTAACAACTGATGATTGATATATCGATACTGAGAAATAATAAGGAATTATTAAAGAAAAAATTGCAGCAGAGAAATGCTGATATAGATATAGATAAGATAGAAATATTAGATGAAGATATGAGGGCAAAAAAGGCTGAGCTGGATAACTTACTGGCTCAACGCAATAAGTTATCAAAACAAATCGGGCAGATGAGGGCAAAAAATGAAGATGCCGCCGATTTGATAGATAATGTAAATCGTTTAAAGGACAGAATTCAGGATGCGGAAGAGTGCTACAATAATTTGAATGGAAGATTTCAATCGGAATGGCTTTTGATTCCTAACATAATAGATGATTCGGTGCCGATCGGAAAAAATGAGGATGACAATGTTGAAGCAAGGAAATGGGGCAGGATCAGAAATTTTAATTTTGAGCCTAAAGAACATTATGAGATAGCAGTTGATCTTGATATATTGGATTTTGATAAGGGAGCGAAATTGTCAGGGTCGAGGTTTGTCGTTTATAAAGGTTTAGGGGCGCGCTTAGAGAGAGCCTTAATTAATTTTATGCTGGATCTCCACACGAAAAAATACGGCTATGAAGAAATTATACCGCCGTATATTGTTAATGAAGAAGTTATGGTGGGAACCGGACAACTGCCGAAGTTTAAAGATGAGGCTTATGCAACAACAGATGGACAATACCTTATTCCTACGGCGGAAGTTCCACTTGTCAATTTGCATAGGGAAGAAATTTTAGATGAAGATAAACTGCCGATCAAGTATGCTGCATATACCGCATGCTTCAGAAAAGAGGCAGGGAGCTACGGAAAAGATGTAAAAGGCATTATAAGGCAGCATCAATTCAACAAGGTTGAACTTGTGCAATTTGTGAAGCCGGACAAGTCTTATGAGGTTTTGGAGCAATTGACATCTAATGCTGAGAGCGTTCTTCGACTGCTCGGTTTACCGTATAGGGTTGTCGTTTTGTCAAGCGGAGATGTTGGATTTTCCGCAGCAAAAACATATGATTTGGAGGTATGGCTTCCCGGTCAAAATAAATACAGAGAAATATCCTCCTGCTCCAATACACTGGATTTTCAGGCGCGCAGAGCAAATATAAGGGTTAGGGGTAAAAATAAGAAGTTATATTATCCCCACACACTAAATGGTTCAGGACTGGCTGTCGGCAGATGCGTTGTTGCAATATTGGAAAATTATCAGCAAGCTGACGGAAGTGTTGTTATACCAGAAAAGCTTGTGCCATATTTTGGTAATAAAATTTTAAAATAATGGGGTATATAGAGGATAAACGTTATCTGTCATTCGATGCAAGGTGCCTCTTTTTCAATAGATTTGGCGGCGTAAGCAGGCCGCCTTACGATTCTTTGAACATCAGTTTTAATGTCGGCGATAATGAAAACAGTGTTAATGCTAATATTAATACAGTAAAAAAGATAACCGGTGCAGAAGGATTATGTTTAATTAATCAGGTGCATTCTGATAAAATAGTTTTTTGTGATGATGTAAACAATGTAGCAGATGCAGATGGTGTATATGCCGGCAGAACTAATATATTTTACGGAATCAAATTTGCAGATTGCATGCCTATCGTGCTTTTTGACACTATAAATAGGATGGGAATTTGTCTTCATGCAGGCTGGCGCGGCAGTAAATTAAAGATTGCAAAAAAGGGAGCTGAATTTTTAAGGGCACGAGGATCTAATCTTAAAAATGTTATAGCTACGTTTGGTCCTCATATATGCAGCAGGTGTTATGAAATAAAAGATGATGTGGCATCGCAGTTTAATGAGAAATTTATCTATATTAATGACAGCAGAACATATCTTGACTTAAGTTTGATCAACAAAACAGAGCTTATGGAAGAGGGCGTTTACAACAACAATATTATTGATATGAATATCTGCACATACGAAAGTAAAAATTTTTTTTCATACAGAAGAGATAAAATATGCGGAAGAAATATAGGCGGATTAATCATAAAAGATGGAGCCAGCGATAGGAATTGAACCTACGGCCTGCTGATTACGAATCAGCTGCTCTACCCCTGAGCTAC
>CAZOGA010000059.1:0-8064 GCA_964579095.1 uncultured Desulfurellales bacterium | reverse complement strand
TTAAAATCTCTTGCACTCACCAAGCCCTCATTTCCATAAAGAAATTAAAGCAGTTCCATTAGGGCTTGCCTCAAACAGTTGAGATTTTTCTCTTACGTGAACAGCATTATCTTGCTATAAGAAGCGGAAATTCTATACGCTGCCTTAAAACGCTCTCCGTTGTGCTTCCCAAAATTATTTCAATAACTTTGCTTTTACTGTATGCGCCCATGCAAAGTAAAGGATTTTTCTTAGATTTGACAAACTTCACTAATGTATTAGATACATCTTTCGATTGTATAGACTCTTTATGTATGATGTTATCGCTTATATTATCCAATATATCTTTAGATTTATTTTCATCCTGCGATACCGAAACTGCGGTAACACTTGAATGCAGGTACTTAGAAAGATAAACGGCATATTCCAAAGCCTTTTTTGCTACATCACTATTATCATATCCAACTATTATATTATCTATCTCATAAAACTTTTCTTCTGAGATAAATAACGGCTTATTAATTTTTCTGACAATAGGCTCTATGTTCGATCCTAAGATGCCGCGCTCATAAGCTGCATTAACACCTTTCCTTCCTACAAAAACCATATCATAAAGCGACGATTTATCTACTATCATAGAAGATATAACACCTAATTCCATAATTTTCTCTATTTTAATGTTCCTTCTTGATGCTATAGACTCAAATGAGGATAATACGTTATTGCCCTTTTCTTCTAATGCTTTTCTGATCTGATTGCTGAAATTAATAAACGGCTCAAATCCGAGAGCACCACTTATATCATACATAAAGGGCCCTTCAAGCTGAAGTATATCTATAACATGCATAGCAGTTAATCCTGCATTTAAAGATTCCGCTATATACGAAGCATACTCAGCACATGCTATACTGTGTGCGCTTGAATCAACAGCTGCAAGTATCTTATTTATTTTCACTATTACCCTCCATTATTGCCTTAAATTCATTTTCATTAACCAATTCTTTATCGCGTAAAGTGCTGCTTAATTTTTCCAATTTATCCCTGTTGCCGCTTAAAATATCTTTTGCCTTAGTATAACACTCACCCATTATTTTAGAGATTTCGCTATCAATAATCTCTTGAGTTTTTTCACTTATATTTTCTTTCTCTGTTACTATGCCTTCCGATGTAAGATATTTAGATGCACCGGGTTTTTCAAATACGGTCAAGCCCAATTTATCGCTCATGCCGAATTGTGTCACTATAGCTCTGGCAATATCAGTAGCGCGGGACAGATCATTCTGAGCCCCCGTAGACACATCTTTAAATATTATCTCTTCCGCTGCCCTGCCGCCAAACAGCACCGTTAGTTTATCAAGCATATCGCTCTTTGTAATAAGATATCTCTCTTCTGTAGGAAGCTGCTGCGTATAACCCAGCGCTGCTAACCCTCTCGGTATAATAGATATCTTATGCACGGGATCTGCGCCAGGCAGCATATATGCCACAATAGCATGCCCTGATTCATGATATGACACTCTTTTCTTCTCATCTTCCCTGATGACCATGTTTTTCTTCTGCAGGCCTGCAATCTGACGTTCTATCGCTTCCTCAAAATGCTTCATATGCACAGCATCAGAATTATCCTTAACCGCAAGCAGTGCAGATTCATTGACAATATTACCCAAATCAGCTCCGACAAATCCCGGGGTTAGATGTGCAATTTTCTCAAAATCGATATCATCACTTAATATTATATCCTTAGCATGAACCTTCAAAATGGCTTCTCTGCCCTTTACATCAGGTTTATCCACAACCACCTGTTTATCAAATCTGCCCGGCCGCATCAGCGCCGGATCAAGTACTTCGGGTCTATTTGTAGCAGCCATTATTATAACTCCTACAGTGGATGAGTCAAAACCATCCATCTCTGCCAATAGTTGATTAAGGGTCTGCTCTCTTTCATCGTTGGATGTCATCGCACCCATAGCCCTGCTTTTTCCTATTGTATCTATCTCATCTATAAATATGATGCAAGGAGCCAATTTCTTAGCTTCACTGAACATATCTCTGACTCTGCTTGCTCCTACGCCCACGAACATTTCTATAAATTCAGAACCGCTTATACTTAAAAAAGGCACATTAGCTTCTCCGGCCGTCGCCTTAGCGAGAAGTGTTTTTCCTGTTCCGGGAGCGCCTACCAATAAAACGCCCTTAGGCATTCGCCCGCCCAGCCGCTGAAATTTTATAGGATCTTTTAAGAAATCTACAATATCTTCTATTTCCTGTTTCGCCTCATCCACGCCGGCAACATCTGAAAATTTCACGTCCGGCTTCTCGTGTGTGTATATTTTATACCTTCCTTTTCCGAATCCGAATAATCCGCCGCTCGCACCTTTCATTTTTTTACTCATCAGCCACCATATAAAAAATAAAAACCCAAACGGCAATATCCATCCGAAGATAAGGTTGCTTAACCATGTATTCGAAATAGTGCCGCTAAAGCTAACATTATGTTTTTGAAGCTGCTTAACAAGATCCGGATCATTAACAGCTACTGCAACAAATTGTTTCTTGACTCCGTCTTCTGTAAACACTCCTTTTATATATTTGTCAGAAAGAGTGCAGCTTTTTACTTTATCCTGCAGAACCAGCTGTTTAAATTTTGAGTAGGATATGGTTGTTTTTTGGGTTGACAAAAAAGACTGATACATATATATCATAAATATCGCTATCGCGGCATATATTAAGGAAAATTTGATGGCGTTGTTCATGCTGTTTTTCTTATCTGTGTTCTTATTATCTTTATTATTAAATAGTTGGTTACTCATTTTGCACCATGCGAATATATTGTATATATACTGCCGCTTCTTGAAATAATATACAACCTGCCCTTATATAAGGAAAAATTCGAATCAAATTCGCCTGAAATGTGTTTTATATCCATAACCTTTCCGCTCAGTGAATCCAAAACTGCTAAAGTGCCATGATTATCTATAGCATAAAGATAATTACCTGAAAGATATAGAGCATATACATTAACTTTGTCCGATATTTTTTTCTTCCACAGCGCCTCTCCGCTTGATGAATCTATGGCATATATATTGCCGCTGTTATCAGCAGCAAATAGTATGAATTCGCCAATAGCTATATTGGAATAACTGGACATTTTTCTCTTCCATATTATGTCTCCGCTGTTTTTATCCAAAGCATCCATATATCCGTTTACGCTGACAGCAAATATTTTATCACTGGAATCTTTAGGTTCTGCATCAACATCAACAAACAAATTCCCTTTGCCTATCTCCGCTTCCCAGATTTGATCTCCATTTTTTGACAACTTGGAAATTGTGCCGTCATTAAAACCAAGATATATGCCATCCTTATTTAATACCGCAGACACCCCCCTTACAGACAGCACATTATAATCTTTTAAAAACTTCCAAATAACACTGCCGCTATCCGAATTAATACAGTACAACGCATTATTTTCTGTCGTAACATACAATCTGTTGCCGCTTTTTTTTATGGAACCTACAATGGGATATTTTAAATCTTTCTTCCATAATATTTTCTTAGAAAAGCTGATCTTGTATAAACTTCCATCAAGCGTACCTGCATATATAAACTTATCGGCATATGCCTCGGCTTGAATAGGCGCCTTTAAATCAAGCGTCCATTCGAGCTTATAATTTTTAACCGATACAACATATATCCTGCCGTATTTATTGCCTGCGATTACACTGTCCGCACCGACAAAAACAGGCGTTTTATACTCCATGTTATCAATATTTATAATTTTTTTAACCGCTACAGGAGGAGCTACAATATCTTTGGAGATATTACCGTTATTTTTAGGATGCTGTTCTACATTTAAAACAAAATGTTTGCTTGAACATGCTGAAAAAAGCATTATAGCAATCAGAAAGATCGGTATTTTAAACAATTTTTTTATCATATCTTTTCCTAAGTAGATTCTCCAATTTATTTTCCGCGGTTTTAAATGCCTGCTGCACCTCTTTATCGTTCATACCGGCTCCTTTTAATATAACACCGGCAAATTCTTTATTGATTAGGTTATCCGGTGAATGTGTATCCGTGTCCAGCATATATTTGGCGCCGGCATCCCTTGCCATACGGAAAACATGGCCATTTGCAATACTGTGGCCTCTGCGCGCGCTTATTTCCAGTATAACATCATTCTCCTTAGCAAGCAGTGCATCTTCGGCTGTTATAAGACCCGGATGCGCCAATATATCACATTTCGCAGAAATTGCAGATCTGTTTGTGCCTTTTTTTACCGGTTCAACGGGGCTTTCTCCATGAACAACAACAACTTCCGCACCAAGTTTTCTTGATAAATCTATACTCTCCGCCATTAATTCAGGTGGCACGTGCGTTATCTCAACACCATAAAAAACATACAATCCAAAATATTTTTCCAAACCCTTGGTCACCTTTGCAAGATTTGATAGTATAAATTCGATGTTGGAAAAATCTGCGTGGTCTGTGAATGCTATAGCTCTATAGCCTATCTCCTTTGCCCTTCGTGCAAGTTCAGAGGGAACAAGTTCCCCATCGCTAAACAGCGTATGTGTGTGTAAATCAATCACGGCAGAATCTTATAAAATTTGAAAGTTCATTGTCAAGTTTTATTTATTGACAATATCATTATAGTAATTATAATTTTTAGCGTAATAAATATAGGAGGTACTTATGTTAAACAAGGAAGAAGATGTGGAATTTGAGGTAAGCTACGATGATGCTTTTAAAAATTTTGGTAATGGAGATATCGTTAACGGCAAAGTTATAGATATCAGAGACAAAGATGTTTTCATCGACATAGGATACAAATCGGAAGGTGTAATAAATATCAAAGAATTCCAGGATAAGGACGGAAATACCAGTATCAATATAGGCGATGAAGTAGAGGCTCTGTTTTTCAACAAAAGAGACGAATACGGATTTCAGATACTATCTAAAGTGGCTGCGGATAGAATAAAGGGATGGAATAAAATTTTAGATGCCTATAAAAATGATGAGGTTGTGCAGGGAAAAATAAAAAATTTAGTAAATGGCGGATTTACCGTAGACATAGATAATTTTTTGGCATTTTTACCCGGTTCTCAGGTTGAACTCCATCCGGTTAGAAATTATAATTCATATATAGGTAAAACATTTTTATTTAAGGTAGTAAACATCAACGAGGCTAAAAGAAACGCCGTCATATCACGCAAAGTGATGCTTGAGGAAGAAAAAAAACGGAAAAAAGAAGAGCTGATGCAGAAGTTAACTACAGGTTCAGTGCTTGAGGGAAAGGTAAAAAATATAACGGACTATGGAGTGTTTGTTGATCTCGGCGGCATAGACGGGCTTGTGCATATAACTGATATGTCATGGAGCAGGATCGATCACCCGTCTGATATGGTCCAAATAGGCGATATCATAAAAGTAAAAATAACGAAAGTTGAAGAAGAAGCGGGAAACAAATTAAAGGTATATTTGGGTATGAAACAGCTTGTAGAAGATCCGTGGCAATATATTAAAGAAACATTCAAAGAGGGAGACATTACAAAAGGAAAGATAGTTAACACTGTAGATTACGGCCTATTTGTTGAAATTGCCCCGGGCATAGAGGGCCTTGTGCATAAAAGCGAGATAACTTATGACAATGTTATGACTTATGCTTTAAAGTCCTATAAAGTAGGCGATGAAATAGACGTAAAAATAATTAATGTTGATTTTGACAACAGAAGAATGTCATTATCCATAAAACAGTGCAAACCTGACCCATGGGAAGACATATCAAAAAAATACCAAAAAGATGATATCGTAGAGGGAACAGTGACGGGCATAAAAGATTTCGGCATATTTGTTAAACTTGAAGAAGGCGTTGAGGGACTTGTACACGAAAGAGATGTTTCCTGGGACAAAGATGATAAACCTGATTTTGCAGTAGGCGATACCATAAAATCTATTGTTTTAAATATTGACAAAGACAAACACAGAATAGCGCTGGGATTGAAACAGATGCAGGAAGATCCATGGGAAAAGATAGATGAAAAATATAACATTAATGATGAAGTTGTAGCAAAAGTGGTCAGCATAAAGAATTTCGGTGCCTTCGTCAAATTGGAAAAAGGCATAGAAAGCTTAGTTCCGAAAAGCAGATTCAATATGCGTCTTCCTGAAGTTGATTCTGATGTTGAAGTTAGAATTTTAAAAATAGACAAAGAAAAGAAAAGGCTTGTATCGGAATTTGTTTAGATAGATGAAAATAAAAAATATTATAAAGGGTTTATTGGCTATATTTATAATAATTTTTATAGTCAATATCATCTTTTATTCATCGGCAGGAAATTATGCAGCAGTTATTAGGATAGACGGCATTATAAACGACGCCAAAGCACATGACTGGATAAAAACACTCAACGAGGCAAAGAATGACCCGAATTGCAAAGGCATTCTTTTGAAAGTAAACTCCCCCGGTGGTGGGGCATGTGCCAGCGGGCGTTTATACGGCGTTATAAAAAAAATTAATGCCGTTAAACCTGTAGTGGTTCTAATAGAATCTGTAGGGGCAAGCGGCGGATATTTTCTATCATGCGGGGCAGACAAGATTGTGTGCTATCCCACAAGTATTACAGGCAGCATAGGCGTTATATTCGAAACGATTAATATAAGCAGGCTTGCAAAAAACTTAGGTATCAGCGATTTCACAGTTAAAAGCGGTGACGTTAAAGACGTCGGTAACCCGTTTAGAAAGCCTACAGACAAAGATAAAGCAATGCTGCAGAATGTTATTAATAGCATATATTCTGAATTTTTTAATGTTGTTTCCTCAAGCAGACATATAAAACCGGATATTTTAAAAAAATATGCCGACGGCAGTGTGTTTTCCGGAAAAGAAGCCCTTAAAATAGGCCTTGTTGATTCAGTGGGAGGTGAAGATGCCGCTAAATCAATTTTAAGAGAAAAAACAAAAATACAGAACATCGGTTTTCATATTATAAGTAAAAAAAGTGGCATGCTTAGAAATATTGTAGGTGAAAAATTTTTCAATATGATAGACTATTTCAATATTTTACTTACGCCTAAAATAAAGACTATGCTTGAATAAATGATCAATATTAATCTCGTACATAACCAAATACCCAATGAAATAGACATCCCAAAATCCAAAAATAGTTATAAACGTCTGACATTAATATCAATATTTTCGTTGCTTTCTCTGATATTATTATCTTACATTTTTTATAGTTTCACCGCGCATTATTTAAAATACAAGACAAACAGCATTAAAACAATGTCCGACGAAAAAGTCTCAAAAACAGCAAAAACAGCTTCTAAAACTCAGATAAAACCTAAAACTAATATTATGAAAAAAAAGAAAATGCCGGCAAAGACAGATAAAGTAAAACAGCCAAATATAAGCAAAACCACAAATAGCAAACCGATATTTTCTTTCAATGTATCCCTTAATAATATGGCTGAAAAACCCATTAAAAAGGAAAAACAGAAAAATCCTGCTCTAAAATCCAACAAGACAAATGAACAGAAAGGAAACAGCAAAATAGTGGACGCTCAAAAAAAACTTTATAGTATTACAATAATCACAAAATGCCGCACACAAACAAACAGATTAAAAAAATTGCTAAATTCGAAAAATATAATCTCAAAAACAACAAAAAAAGCATATCTGACAAAAACATTATACGATGTATATGTCGGCGGATTAAGCAGCTATGATGAAACAATGAAATTTAAGAAAGCATTAATCGAAAAAGGATACAGTGTCTTCTCAATAAAAAACATTAACCTGTTTTATTATTTAAACATAGCAAAAAATATAGATAAATCCTTAAAGAACAAGTATGCGGCAATCTGGAACAAGACGGAATTTAAAATAATACTATCTAAACATATAAAAAAATTCTATCATTACGAGACTATATGCAGATTAAATCAAGACTCCATTAATATCTTGAAAAAGCGGGGATATTTTATTAGAATGGAAAAACAATCCGGGGTGTAGCGCAGCTTGGCTAGCGCACTTGAATGGGGTTCAAGTGGTCGGAGGTTCAAATCCTCTCACCCCGACCAATT
>CAZOGA010000058.1:0-8255 GCA_964579095.1 uncultured Desulfurellales bacterium | reverse complement strand
TTTAAATATACCGGCAGCGGACTGCAAATATTTTAATCCCAACTTATAATTTCCTGTTTTAACATACACAAATCCCAGCATTTTCAGCAATTCGCCGTTATTCTTAAATTTATTGTTTGCTATTTTCAGCAAATTGAGAGCATCTTTATATTTTCTTTTCAGCATAAAAATACTGGCACGCTTCAAATAAAATTTTTCGTAGTCAGGAAATTTACTTATAGCATCGTCCAAAACAGCCGCCATATCGTCATATTTTTTCAAATACGCTAAAAAATCTATATATTCATTATATATAATCGGGCTATTGATAAAAGGCAATATCTTTCTATATTCTTTCTGCGCCATACTTGTCTGATTATCGTATAAATAAATATAAGCCATCATATAATGATAATCAACAAAGCTTTCTCTGTTGGAATCAATAACACTTTTAACGGCTGTTTTCTGTGCAGCCTTATGATCTGCAGAACATGCAAAGAGCAGCATGCTTAATATAACTACGATAACTTTAATCAAAATTTAGACTCTTCTTCTATCTACAAAATCTTCTACGGCTTTAACAAATTCATCCACTAATTTATTCTCTTTAACCTTTTTTATAATCCTGCCATTTTCAATGATAAGCCCAAAATGCCTGCCGCCGGCTATTGCCATATCCGCTTCCCGAGATTCGCCAAGCGCATTTACCACACAGCCCATAACAGCAACCTTTATCGGAACATCAATATGCTTCAATCTTAACTTCAGCTCGTCCACAAGTGATATTAAATCTATTTCTATTCTACCACATGTAGGACATGATACAAAATCTATTGACCGTTTTTTACGCAAATGCAATGCATTTAAAAGTTCGTAACATACATCTATCTCATGAATCGGAGATTCTGTCAATGATATTCTTATGGTATCCCCTATTCCTTCTCTTAACAGCACGCTAAGGGCACTAATCGATTTTATTATACCTTCATTGCCGCTTCCAGCCTCTGTAACGCCGAGATGCAGCGGATAATCTACAAGTTTAGATATTTGTTCACAACACAAAACCGTTGTTTTTACATCGGATGATTTTATAGATAATTTCATATTTGTAAAATCCTCATCCTCAAAGCGCATTACCCATTGATAGGCGCTTTCAACCAGCGCTTTATCAGTAGGGCCGCCATACTTATCAATTAATTTTTTCTCTAAAGAGCCGCTGTTTACGCCTATGCGTATGGGAATACTATATTCTTTAGCTGCGCGAATAATATCCCTAACCTTAGCAAAAGACCCTATATTTCCGGGATTTATTCTGATACAGTCAACACCGGATTCAATGGATTCTACTGCCAGTTTATGATCAAAATGAATATCTGCAATAATAGGAACAGGACTTTGTTTTTTAATAATACCTAGAGCTTTTGCCGCATCAGAATCAATAACAGCGCATCTGACAATCTCACATCCTTTATCATAAAGTTCTTTTATCTGATTCAGCGTAGCATTAACATCTTTAGTATTCGTGTTGGTCATGGATTGGACAACAACATCCGCACCTCCGCCTATTTTTATACCGCCGACATTTATCTGTTTAGTATTCTTTCTTGTTATCCAGCTCATTTCTTCTCTATATGTTCTATTTTGCTGTTGATATATTTTGTTACGCCATATCTCTTAAAATCATTAAAAAACGCAAAAAGCATCAGTGCCAAAAGTATTGCCAGACCTACATTTTGAAATATTCCCTGAACTTTTTCGCTGACAGGCTTTTTTCTTATTGCCTCAATAGTAAAAAACATCAAATGTCCGCCATCCAAAATCGGAATAGGCAGAAGATTCAGTATGCCTAAATTTATACTTATAATAGATGCAAAAACCAAGAATGCCGCTAAACCGCTCTGCGCTGCCTTAGATGCAACATCTACAATCATTATCGGGCCGCCGAGATTGCTTGTAGGTATTGCACGCTCAAGCAGCCGTACCAATCCTTCCAACGTTATTTTAGTTATATATATCGTTTTTTTCACACCTTGATAAAGAGATACGGAAGGAGAATACCTTAATTTTACAGTGCCTCCGGAGGGCACAATCCCTAAGATTCCCACATATTTACTGTATCCCAGCAAATCTTTTATCTGCTTGCCTTTCGGCTCGGCATTGATGCTTATAATGTTTCCATCTCTTTTCAATTTAATGACAATCTGTTTATTCGGATACATCTTTATTGTATGCGATAATTCCTGCCATGTCTTTATGGGCTGTTTGTTTATAGATAAAATAACATCACCCTTTCTTATGCCTGCAGTATATGCACTCGAGTTTTTCAATACCTTTCCTATGCTCGGCGAAAGCGACGGAACACCTATCATATATGCAAAAGCTATGAAAAAAACAGCTGATAAAATATTAAAAAACGGTCCTGCAAATACTATAATCATTCGTTTGTAAACAGGCTGAGCAAAAAATGCATCCTTAGCATCATTTGAATCAGAATATTCCTTGTTCTCCCCTTTTAATTTCACATATCCCCCAAGCGGTATTAATGATAGGGCATATTCTGTTCTTTTTGTTTTATAACTTGCCAAAACTTTTCCAAATCCTACGGAAAACCTCTCAACCCCGACTCCGACAAGTCTCGCGGCCAAAAAATGTCCGAACTCATGAATAATTATCATAAAAATAAGACCTAAAATACCATATATTATAGCCACATTATACCTCCAAAAAATCCTTCTCTATTAAATTTCTAATTTTCGTCTCAATCATCGATGTTTCCCGCGCAATTTCATATATATCATCACTTAAGTTATCTTCAAAATTATTCACAGCATACTTCAATATATCAAAAATAGATTTAAATTTTATTTTATGTGCAATAAAATAACTAACGGCAACCTCATCGGCTGCATTCAATAAAAGGCCTAAATTCTTATCTTCCTTTTTCAGCGCATCATAAGCAAAACCAAGTGTCGGAAACATATTAAAATCAGGTTTTTCGAAACTTAAATGCCCTATCCTGCTTAAATTCAATTTGAGGTCTAATTTTAACCTATGCGGTTTAAAAAGCGCATAATTAATCGGTATTCTCATATCTGCAACTCCGAGTTGGGCAAGAATAGACCCGTCTATAAATTCAACGGCGGAATGTACTACACTTTCTTTATGTATTAGAACGTTAATTTTATCATATGTCATGTCAAACAGCCATCTTGCTTCTATAATTTCAAATCCCTTGTTCATAAGAGTGGCAGAGTCGATAGTTATTTTTTTTCCCATAGACCAATTGGGGTGATTAAGCGCATCTTTCACGCTTATATTATCAAAATTTTTCCTGTTCAGAAACGGCCCGCCCGATGCAGTTAATATAATCGAGGATACATCGTCTCTATCCCTATTTTCCAAACATTGATAAATAGCGGAATGCTCAGAATCTATCGGAATAATTTCCACACTGTTTTTCTTTGCCATTTCATAAAATAGGCGTCCTGCTATCACAAGACTCTCTTTATTTGCCAGGGCAAACTTTTTTTTGCTCTTTATAGCAAAATATGTGGGCAGCAGCCCGCTTGTTCCCACAAGCGCATTTACTACACAATCCGCATCATTCAAAGAAGCAAGCTCACACATTCCATCTTCGCCCGAAAGCACTGTAATATCGTTAAACTTCTCTTTGATAATATCAACATAATGGCGGTCTGCGCAGCATACATATGCAGGTTTAAACTCTTTTATCTGTTCTACAGCTAAATTTATATTCTTATTAAAACTTAAACCTAAAAGCTTATATTTGCGGGATCTTTTTAATACATCAAGTGTATTTGAACCGATAGAACCTGTAGAACCTAATACAACAATATTTTCCATCGCAGCAAAATATAGATAAAAAATACAGCAAAAGAAAGGCTGTCTAATCTATCTAAAATACCTCCATGACCTGGAATTATACCTGAAGAATCTTTTTTATTATATGCTCTTTTCACAACGGATTCGCTTAAATCACCGAAAATGCCCACAAAATTTGCAATAAGTCCTATAATTAAAGACAACATTAAACTTAGACCGTTTATAAAAAAATATGAAAAAAGCATGCTCGACAAAGCCCCAAATATGATACCTGCAGCAGCTCCTTCATAACTCTTATTCGGACTGATAATTTTTGCCAGTTTAATCCTGCCGAATTTTTTCCCTACAGCATATGCAAATGTATCACCAACCCAGATGCTTACAGTAACCATCATCAATATCCATCTTCCGTTTTCCAAAGTTGCCAATTTTACGATAAATATATACAAAGATAGATATATTATGCCTCCGAAATAGAAATAACGCTTTAAAACAGATTCAAGGCGCACATTTGAGAAATTTGCAACCATATGAATAATAAAAAGCAGCAGCAGGATATTAAAGGAAAATTGAGGAAAAAACAGCGCCGTGAAAATAAAAATTGCGCACAAAACAAAGTAAACAGATTTTGTTGTGTTAAAAACCATATTATCTATATTCAGCCATTCCAAAAAAGCCAAAAGAGATACAAACAGTACTGCAATCCGCAGATAAACAATGTCAGCGTATAAAACAAGATAAACAACTATGGGAATAAGTATTAAAGCTGATAATGTTCTCTTAATCATAAACCGCCAAATTTTCTTTTTCGTGTTTTGAATTCTTCTATAGCCATTTCCAAATCATTTACGGTAAAATCCGGCCAGTATTTATCAAAAAAAACAAATTCCGCATAGGAAGACTGCCATAATAAAAAGTTGCTTATCCTTTTTTCCTTCCCTGTCCTTATCATCAAATCTACATCGGGCACTCCTTCCGTATATAAAAAACGGCTGAACATATTTTCATCAATATCACTTATATTAATTTTACCGTCTTTTATAAGCTTATATAACTTCTTAGAGGTTTCAACTATCTCCTTTCTTGAACCGTAGTTTAAAGCCAGTGTTAAAACAAAATTTGAGTGATGCTTCGTTTCAAACATTATGTCATTAATAATATTCTGAGTCTTATCCGGCAGAGATGAAATATCGCCTATCACATTAAATTTAATATCATATTTATGAAATTGCTTTTTTTTATTTATCAGCTGTTTATTTAATAAACTTATTAAAAATCTAATCTCAGATTTCGGACGTTTCCAATTTTCGGTGGAAAATGTGTAAAGTGTCAAATACTTAACTTCAAGCGAGCTGCATTTCTTAACTACTTCATCTGCAACTTTTGAACCTATAAAGTGACCGTATATTCTTCTTCTGCCTAAATTGCCGGCCCATCGTCCGTTGCCATCCATTATTATAGCAATATGAGAAGGAAAATTGTTACTCATTAAATAGACATAATCTCTTTTTGCTTATACTCAGATAGCTCACTCAATTCTTTTATAAAATCATCTGTAATTTTTTGTATATCCTTTTCCATCTTCTTTGATTCATCCTCAGATATCAGTTTATCTTTCTGCATATCTTTTACAACATTATTAAACTTTTTTCTTGCATTACGCAGATTTACCTTATATTTTTCGGACTCTTTCTTCAGTAATTTCACAACCTGTTTTCTGTCTTCTTCGGTCATCGGCGGCAGGTTTATCTTCACTATTTTGCCGTCATTCTGGGGTGTCAATCCCATATTTGCCTTCATTATAGCTTTTTCTATATTTTTTATGGTAGATGTATCCCAGGGCTGTATAACAATTCGTGTAGATTCAGGGGTAGATATGGATGCCAGTTGTTTGATAGGCATTTGCTGACCATAGCTGTCAACCATAATATTCTCAAATATTGATGTTTGCGCCCGGCCTGTTTTAACAGCAGATAGATAAACTTTATATGATTTCATGGTTTTTTCCATAGATTTCTTAACGTCCTCAACAACTGTATCCATATCCAACTCCCTTATTATTTTACTAATGTTCCTACTTTATTACCCATTACTATATCTTTTAAAGCGCCTTCCTGTTTTGTATTAAAAACTATTATAGGCATTTTATTCTCCATACACAGAGATATCGCAGTAGAATCCATTACTCTCAAGCCTTTATCCAAAACCTCGATATAGGATATATCATATATTCTCTTTGCATCTGGATATATAACCGGATCTTTATCATATATGCCATCAACTTTTGTTGCTTTTAAGATAACATCTGCATCAATTTCCATGGCTCGCAGAGAAGCAGCGGTATCCGTTGTAAAATAAGGATTGCCTGTTCCCGCTACAAATATAACAACCCTGCCCTTTTCCAAATGTCTTAATGCACGTCTTCTAATATACGGTTCTGCAATTTCTCTCATCTCTATGGCAGACAGCACTCTCGTTTGTATGCCTATTTTTTCCAATGCATCCTGCAAAGCCAAACCATTAATAACAGTGGCCAGCATGCCCATATAATCAGCACTCGCCCTGTCCATACCCATAGATGCACCTTTTACACCCCTGAAAATATTGCCCCCTCCTATAACCGCGACAACATCCACGCCCAAATCATGAACCTCTTTGATTTCAGAGGAAATTTTTTTCAGCGTATCGGTGCTTATGCCGTAATCTAAGGAGCCCATGAGGGCTTCCCCGCTTAATTTCAACAATATTCGTGAGTATTTCGCCACGTTTTTACTCTTCTCCTAATTGGAATCTGGCAAATCTTCTAACTATGATGTTTTCTCCCATTTTTGCTATATTGGATTCAATCAGATTGCCTATTTTTATATGCGGATCTTTAACAAAAGGCTGCTCAAGCAAGCATATGTCTTCGAAATATTTGCCTATCTTGCCTTCTGCTATTTTATCTATTATTTTTTCTGGCTTGCCCTCTTTCAAAAGCTGTTCCTTATAAAAATGTTTCTCTTTCTCAACAACATTTTCGGGTACATCCTCTTTGGAGACATAAATCGGGTTTGATGCTGCCACATGCATAGCTATATCTTTGCACAGCGCACCAAATTCATCTGTGTTTGCAACAAAATCTGTCTCACAATTGATCTCTACAAGTGCACCCAGTTTACCGCCCGCATGTATATAACTGATAATTTTGCCCTCATTTGCGACACGTTCAGATTTTTTTCTTGCACTCGCTAAACCCATTTCCCGTAATTTTTCTATTGCTTTATCAATATCGCCGTCTGTTTCTATCAATGCTTTTTTGCAGGCCATCATTCCTGCGCCTACTTTATTTCTCAGTTCTTTGACTAATTGTGCTGTTATCTGAGCCATTTATTTCTTACCCCCTTCGCTCTCTTCCTCATACTCTTTTTCCGCTTTAATTTTATCTTCTATTGCTTCATTAAGACGTTTTTCTTCCTGCTCGTCAGATATTTCTTTTTCCAACCTTGCTTTGCCTTTTTCTATCGCTTCCGCTATCTTTACAGCAATAAGTTTGATAGATCTGATAGCGTCATCATTACCTGGTATAATATAATCTATAGGATCAGGATCGCAGTTTGTATCAACGAGAGCAATAATAGGTATTCCTAATTTATTCGCTTCTTTAACGGCAAGCTCCTCCCTTTTTACGTCCACTACAAGCAAAGCATCCGGCAGTCCATTAATATCTTTTATTCCGCCAACATACTTTTGAAGCCTGTCCTTCTTCTTTCTTAAAAGCTTCGCCTCTTTTTTCGTGTATTTTTCAAACGTTCCGTCTTCTTCCATCTTCTCCAACCGCTTTAGGTGCTCAATACTTTTCTGTACAACGCCAAAGTTGGTCAGAAGACCGCCGAGCCATTTCTCATTAACATACGGCATACCGCATTTCTCCGCATTCTCTTTAATCTCTTCTTGCCCCTGCTTTTTCGTGCATACAAAAAGAACATTTTTGCCGTTCGCTGCCACATCTTCAGCAAACTCATAAGCTTGATCAAAATAACCTATAGTTTTTTGAAGATCGATAATGTGTATATCTTTCCTCGCAGCAAAAATAAACGGCTTCATTTTCGGATTCCACCTCTTTGTTTGATGGCCGAAATGAAAACCGGCTTCTAACAATTCCTTCATAGAAACATAAGACATAAAAAACAAACCTCCAATAGGATTTATCCACCGCCTGCCGCTATACAAATTTTCTTATTAAACAAGAAAACTCCTTTTATAATAGCAGCTTAAAAAGGCGTGTGTATTGATTATGAATATACAAAACTTAAATTAAATTTACAAGAACTTTTATAGAGTGCAGATACAAGGTCGTGATGTTATATATTAGTAAAACAAAAATGTTCATATTCCTATTAACTGACCTTTTCGCAAAGATTATCAGAGTTGTCAGCTTAAGCGCTTATTAT
>CAZOGA010000057.1:0-8281 GCA_964579095.1 uncultured Desulfurellales bacterium | reverse complement strand
TTGATCTTTTCTTTGGTTCTGTTTCTTTTGTATCAAGACAAAAGAAATGAACAATCACTTTTGTATCAAGACAAAAGAAATGAAGAAACAAATATACACGTTCTATGCAAGATTTTTTTTAACGGCATCAGATATCATATTGATACATTTACCTATTATTTGCTCGTCTTCAGATTCAGCTGTTATTCTAAGCAGAGCTTCGGTACCCGAATATCTTACCACCAGTCTCCCCGCACCATTCAGCATTTTTTCAGCATTTTCCATAGCTTTTTTAATATCGTTTATTTCATCTAAGGGCGGCTTACTTCTTACCATTATATTTTCTGTCTTCTCCGGAGTAATTCTGAAATTTTTACATAATTTTGAAAGACCTATATCTCTCTTTTTGGACACCGACAGCACAGCCAAAGCAGTTATAATACCATCGCCCGTAGTATTAAAATCTGACAGCACAACATGTCCGGACTGTTCGCCGCCTAAATTAAAACCGCCGCTCAGCATTCTTTTCACTATATGTTTATCGCCTACATCTACGCGTTCTAATTTTACTCCTATATTCTTGAGATATTCCTCAAGGCCGTAATTTGTCATAACCGTACCTACTACGGTATCCTTTTTTAATTTTCCTTCTTTTTTCATATCTTCTGCCAGGATAGCAAGAATTTTGTCTCCATTTGTTATATTGTAGTTATCATCCACCATAATGACCCTATCGCCGTCTCCGTCAAATGCTATGCCTACATCTGCCCTGTATAATCTTGTCGCATCTACTATAGCATCCGGATGAGTAGATCCGCACTTATCGTTTATATTAACACCATTAGGCTTGTTGTTAATCGCTATAACCTCAGCGCCCAGTTCCTCAAATATCATAGGTGCAACTTTATATGTGGCGCCGTTCGCACAATCCAAAACTATTCTTAATCCGCTTAAACTGAGAGAGTAGGGGAAAAAACTCTTGGCAAAAACTACATAACGCCCCAAAGTATCCCTTATCCTGAACGCTCTGCCTATCTTATCACCTGTAATATCTAAGTCCTTCAGTTCATCTTTTAATACAAACTGTTCAATAAGTGTTTCCACTTTATCATCAAGCTTCAGCCCCTTATGCGAAAATATTTTTATACCGTTATCGTAAAATGGGTTATGGCTGGCAGAAATCACAACTCCAGCATCTGCTCTCATGCTGCGCACTAAAAATGCTATCGCGGGCGTAGGCATAGGACCCACAAGATATGCATCTGCACCTGTAGACACAATACCGCTTGTCAGGGCAGATTCCAATAAATAACCCGACAGCCGCGTATCTTTTCCTATTATAATTTTATTTTTTCTGCCGTTTTTACCAAGAGCATAAACAAGCGCCTTTCCTATTTTGTATGATATGTCGCCGACAAGAGGATATGAGTTGGCTCTTCCTCTAATACCGTCTGTTCCAAATAATTCCATTTACAAAACTCCTATATATTTTATTGTCATTGTTGCAATCGTTAAATATATCAAAAGCCCTATTACGTCATTCATAGCAGAGATAAACGGCGATGCCGCAACTGCCGGATCTATATTCATTTTTTTCAGTCCTACCGGTATTAACGCTCCTACTATAGTGGATAAAAACATTGATAAAAATAGAGATATCGCAACAACTAAAGCCAAATTTAAACTATGCTGAAATACAAAAGCCATGATAAAGCCAAGGAAAGCGAATAAAACTCCTATAGATAAAGCGGTTTTTAATTGTCTCATCAATATAATGCCCACGCCGCTCTCATCAAATTTTCCGACTGCCAGTCCCCTGACGACAATAGTCTGCGATTGCTGCCCTGTATTTCCTCCCAATGCCATAATAAGCGGCATAAAAAAAGATAGTGAAATAGCTGTCCTGAGTGTACCGTCAAAATATTTTAATACACTGCCGGATATAGACTCGCCTATTAAGCTGACGATAAGCCATGGGGCTCTGTATTTTATTATATTAAAGATCTTTGTTTCTCCCATTTCATCTTCGCTTGTACCGGCCAGTTTATAAATATCTTCCGTAGTCTCCTCACGTATAACATCTATAATATCATCAACATTAATAACACCTACTAATCTATTCTTATTGTCTGTTACGGGAATAGATAAAAGATCATATTTTTCAACAATTTTTGCCACTTCTTCCTGATCTAAATTGGTCCGTACCGAAAGTGCGTTTGAATTGACAAGGTTTTCTATCTTAGCATTCGGATCAGATGTAATTAATGAACGCAGTGTAACTACACCTATTAGATGATTATAATCATCTATGACATATACATATATTATTTTTTTACTTTTACTTGCTTTTCTAATCTCCGCAATGGCCTCTTCAACAGTTAAGTTTTCATTTATAGAGAAAAAATCGGGGTTCATAATGCCGCCCGCGGAGTCCTCAGGGTATTTTAGCAGGGCGTTCATCCTATCCTTAAAGTCTTTATCCATGTAGTGCTGTATTTCATCTGCTTTTTCTTCATCTATCTCATCAAATATATCTACCGCTTTATCTATAGATATTTTTTTCAAAATTTTAGCGGATTCTTCCGGCGACAGCCATTCAAATAAACGGGCAGCCATTGTATAATCATCCAAATTTTCAATGGAAGATGCCTTTAAGTCCTCGTTCTGAATGGCGTTAAAAGCAAATATTCTTTCCTCCGGCGTCAAATTCTGCAGAATCTTTGATATATCAGCAGGATGCAGTTTCTCAAAAATATGTTGTATGTTGGGTATAGCCTCTTTTCTTATAAACTTCCTTACGGTTTTAACAAAAATCTGTGTATCATCGTATTTGTCAAGCATATCAATACCTCGGATCTATATATTCTTTAATTAGATACTCTTTTTTAGTCCAATTCTCCCTATGTTTGATCCATAGATCCAAAAACACCTTGCTATCTAAAAAATGCTCAACATCTACCCTAGCCTGCTGTCCGATGTTTTTTATCATTTGGCCATTTCTGCCTATGATAATCTTTTTATGAGAGAGCCTCTCAACTATTATTACAGCTTTTATATAATATAGTTTTTTCTCCTGCCTATATTTCATTTCGTCTATCGTAACAGCAGTGGAATAGGGTATTTCCTCAGAAATGCTATTCATAAGCTTTTCCCTTATAATTTCAGCAACTATGAAGCGTTCGGTTTCCGTGCTGATGATATCCTTATCATAATATTTAGGTCCCTCACCCATTAAATTCAGTATGGCATTCAAAATCTTGCTTTTAGCATCTGCATCATTAATAAGCGATAGCTGCAGAACGGCGTCAAATTCAGCTGCCTCTGTAAATTTTTTCTCTATACGCGCCGCTTTATCATTATCCATCAAATCTGTTTTATTTATTATTAACACGGCCTTTTTTTTCTTATTTTTAACGGCGGACAGATATTTTTCAATTGTCTCATCGATAGTTCCAAAATTATCTGTCGCAACAATAACAACATCTGCATCATCAACGGCATCATCTATAAAACCTATCATTACCCGGCTTAGTTTCTTTAAAGATTTATGCGCACCCGGCGTATCCGTGAATATAATCTGATAATTATCTGATGTCAGTATGCCCTTAACACTCTTTCTTGTCGCCTGAGGTTTATGTGATACAATGGCGATTTTCTCGCCTATAAGCAGATTCAGCAAGGTTGACTTGCCTGTGTTGGGCTTTCCAACTATAGCAACGACTCCGGATTTAAACATTTTTAAGATCCTATTATTTTTACGGCCTGCTTCGCCGCATGCTTTTCAGATTCTTTTTTACTTTTCCCAGAGCCTACTCCATAACTTTTGCTGTTAATAAACACCTCGCAATGAAACACCTTAGCGTGTTCTTCCCCTTCTTCTTTAATAATCTTATATTCCGGTAAACATGCAAAGTATTTTTGCGTCATCTCCTGCAGATATGTCTTATAATCCACAATAATTTCATTGTTTACTACCATATTCACAACATGTTCCAAACTGCTCAATATGAATTTACGTACTTCATCCATTCCGCCGTCAATATAGATCGCACCTACCATAGATTCAAACGTATCTTCCAAAATACTGTCATTAAACATAATACCCTCTTTCCTCTCGCTTTTGCCCACATTTAAATATTTATAAATACTAAATTTACGCGATATATCAGCAAGGGTTTTTGAATTTACGCAGGCAGCTCTGATTTTTGACAACTGCCCTTCATCCATATTTTTATACATATTAAGCAAATATTCCGTAACAACAAGTTCAAGCACGGCATCGCCGAGAAACTCCAGACGCTCATTTGATTTAAGTTTATTCTTCACAAAAGACTTGTGCGTCAGCGCCTGCTCAAGAAGTTTTTTATCTTTAAATGTATATCCTATTTTTTCTTTCAATTCCTTCATTTAAATATATCTATCCGCAGAATCCGCAATAATCGTTACTATATTTTTCCCGGGATATTTTTTCTTAAGCTTTAGTGCGGCGCAGACCGCAGCTCCGGAGGATATGCCTGAAAACACCCCTTCTTCTGAAATTAATTTATTCATATACGATATGGCATCATCATCGCTGACAGTGACAATTTCATCAATCAACGAAACATCCATCACCTTCGGTATAAAACCCGGCCCTATACCTTGTATGCCGTGAGTGCCGGAAGGCTTTCCGCTTAATACTGCACTTGATGCGGGTTCAATAGCTACAGTTATGACATTTTTATTTACACTTTTCAAGCGGCGCGCAATACCGGAAAACGTTCCACCTGTGCCGACGCAGGCTGCGAATATATCAACCCTGTTCAAATCCCGTATTATCTCTTCTGCTGTAGTATGTTCATGAACATACGAGTTCGAAGGATTTGAAAATTGATCAAGCATAGTATAGCCCTCTTTAGCAAACTCATTCGCAGAATCTATACTGCCCTGCATACCCTTTTCCTTATTCGTCAAAATAACATCTGCACCAAACGATTGCATTATTCTTATACGCTGTTTACTCATATTTTCAGGCATTACAATCTTCACGGGAATATTAAAATAGGCACCCAAAAACGCCAGGGAAATACCTGTGTTGCCTGATGTGGGTTCAACTATACCTTTATCCGATAAGACACCCTTTTTTTTCGCATCCATCAGCATAGACATCGCTGTTCTATCCTTTATGGATCCTGTAGGATTAAAATATTCAAGTTTTGCAAATATGCCATTTTTCAATCTTATCAGCGGCGTGTTGCCGATTGCGTCTATAATTTTCACAAAAATTCACCGAAATCTTTTTTATTTAATATTACGTGCTGTTTTTTCTCATAAGCATGAGGCGTATCCACACAATAATGTGCACCGACGCTGCCCTTTCTTTCAAGCGCAGATTTTGCTATGACAGAAGCCAATACAACAATATTACGCAGCAGTATACCGGATTCACAGTTATATGTCTTATTGTGACCTGCGAGCAGTGCAGATGTATATTCAAACATCTCTTTGACGTCATTGATATTCCTTACAACACCTAACTTATTCCACAATTTTTCTTTAATATTGTCTATTAATCTGTCCATCCCGCCGCTGCATTCGGAAATATTGTTGTCATAATCTCCAGCACCTATGTATTTATTACTATCTATATATTCCAAAGCGGAGACAGCGGCTCTTTTTCCAAAAACCAGACCCTCCAAAATAGAATTGCTCGCCAATCTGTTTGCGCCGTGAACACCATTGCAGGCCGCTTCTCCAGCAGCAAATAGACCATCTATATTAGTTCTTGAATAAACGTCTGTTTTTACGCCTCCCATAGTATAATGAGCTGCAGGAGCAACGGGTATTGCCTCTTTTGTTATATCAAGATCATATTTTAGACATTCGTTGTAGATCGTGGGAAATCTATTTCTCGCAAAATCTGCGCCCATAGGCGAAGTATCAAGGTAAACCTTATCGATGGAGCGTTTTTTCATCTCGAATATTATAGAGCGCGCCACAACATCACGCGGAGCCAGCTCTTTTAGCCTATGATATTTTTCCATAAACTGCTCGCCCTTGTCATTAATCAAAATCGCGCCCTCGCCCCTCATAGATTCACTCAGCAGAAACTGCGGTGCATTGTAGCGTTTCAATGCCGTCGGGTGAAATTGTACAAACTCCATATCTTCAAGATCAGCACCCGCCAAAAACGCGCTTGCTATGCCGTCGCCGGTGGTTATGGACGGATTTGTTGTATTTTTGTATATGGCGGCATATCCGCCTGTTGCCAAAATAACTGCCTGTGCTTCAATAAGATTGTATTTTTTTGTAGTTCTATCAAATAGTCTTACGCCGGATACTGTGCCGTTGTTTGTCAAGATATCAACCAATATATTATTTTCAAGCACATGAGCATTTGCAAATGATTTAAACTTTTCGACAAGCGTTCTCTCAACTTCATGTCCCGTGGCATCGCCTAATGCATGCAAAATTCTATTCATTCCATGCGCCGCTTCACGTGTAAAATCCAATTCTCCCTGTTTATTTTTATCAAAATTGGCGCCCCAATCGATAAGTTCCCTCACTCTATCCGGACCCTCTTCAACTAAAATTTCAACCGACTTTCTGTTGCAGAGTCCCGCACCGGCCTTAAGTGTATCCTCAATGTGTTTTTCAAAATTATCTCCCCTATTCATAACGACAGCTATGCCGCCCTGAGCCTTATCTGTATTGGATAGATCTATCTTATCTTTTGTAACAACCAGCACATTTTTTCCATTTTCAAGCAGTTCAACGGCGGCGCGCAGCCCTGCAACACCTGTCCCGAATATAACTATAGGATAACTCATAACAACCCCCTTATTTAAAAATAATACTGCTGCTTGGAGGCACAATATCTGTTTTGTGGCCGCAGGATGAAAGTGATAACAAACTTATACCTACAATCAGCGCAATAATTAATCTTTTCATATATAGGAAAATACTCAAAAATCAATGGAAAATCAAATAGATTGATTGAATAGACCATTTTTGATAATCTATATATTATCAGGAGGTGCAGAAATGAAAAATATTGTTGACATAATAAACTTCAATTCAGACGGTCTGGTGCCGGTTATAGCACAGGATTTTTACAATAAAGATGTTTTAATGATGGCTTATGCAGACAAGAAAGCTGTTCAAAAAAGCCTTGAAACCGGCTATGTTCATTATCATTCACGTTCAAGAAATAGATTGTGGATGAAGGGAGAAACAAGCGGTCATACACAGAAGATAAAAAAGATACTTTATGACTGTGATGAGGATACTCTGCTGATTATGGTCGAGCAGAAAGGGGCAGCCTGCCATACAAATCATAGAAGCTGTTTTTACCGTGAATTTTTCAGGGGAAAAACAGTAGAAACCGAGCCTAAGATAGATGAGAACTTTAACGGCATCCTATATAATATTGATTTAAACGGCAGTGTAATGGAAAACCTGTATAAACTGTTGTTAAGCAGAAAAGAGCTGCTGCCTGAAAATTCATACACGGCGGAATTATTCAAAAAAGGTATAAATTCAATATTGAAAAAGATAGGGGAAGAAGCATCTGAAACAATTATTGCAATGAAAGATGAAAAAACCGATGAGATTATATATGAATCCGCGGACTTGATTTTTCATCTTATTGTTGCTCTGGCATACTTTGAAATACCTCCTTCTGCAATAGAAAGTGAGTTAAAAAGACGCTCCAAATTCTCCGGTAAATTTGAAAAAGAAACGCGTGAACAATGAAAATAGTCTTCATTCTGGATGAAATATGGGATAGTGCCTTAACATACTACGCTAAAAATGTTTTAGAGGCTCTCTCTGATGAACATGAAATCGAGCTGTTCTGCATAAACGGCAGTTTCATAGATAAGAACAGCAGCTGTAATAAGGTTTATATAAAAGCATTGAGAAATAAAAATCCCGTAAAAATCATATCCTCCTTTGTTTCATTTGCCAAACTTTTGAGAAATTCCAAACCGGATATTGTTTTTACTATACGGGGTGATGCAGCTTTTTTCTCATGTTTACTAAAAAAATCTCTCGCTTTCAAGCTGGTGCGTATATTCGGAGAGGACAAAAAATATCATCCGATAAGGGACTGCTTAGACGGTATAATATTTCCATCTGAACAACTGCAGAAATCCGCAAACTTAGAAAACTTTCCGTCAAAAAAGGTTATCAGGGGCGTTGTTGATACAGATAAATTTGTGTTTAACGCAGCAGGAAGGAAATCCATCAGGGATGAATTCAGCATAAAAAATAATGAGATATTGTTCGGGTCTGTCGGCAGACTGGATCCTGTTAAGGGCTA
>CAZOGA010000056.1:6926-8392 GCA_964579095.1 uncultured Desulfurellales bacterium | reverse complement strand
TAATGTTTATAAATTATAAATTTTTAACTATTATAACAATCCTTCTGTTTATCGGGTCGTTAGGACTCGTGCCCGGCATAGGGCGTGTTCCGGCGTATCCTGTCACACTGTCTATACGATCAGGGGATATGCCTGATTGTTGAAGTACATATCTTGTATTATTTGCCCGCATAGTGGATAAATTCCAGTTGGACACAGCATTATCTGCATATTTAACAGCGGACGTATGTCCTTCAATTATAATTTTATTTGGAATCTTCTTTAAATTATCAGCTATGATAGCGATAATTTTTTTAGCATAAGATTCAAGTTCCGCCGAGCCTTTTTTAAACATAGGCTTATTATTTTTATCAAACACTATTATCTCTAAACCCTTTTCAGTAATATTCATTTTTAATTGACTTTTATAGGGCGCTACGTCTTTTCCTTTGCTCACAGCATTTTTAATGCCGATTAATGCTTTTATAAGATTGTTGAAATTACTCTTACTGATTGTTTTTTTAGACCTCTTACCCTTTACAAATGCTATTGACATCTTATCGGGTCCCCTTACCTCATTTCCTTCAGGCATAGGAGATTGAGCTGGTATATGAGCTATATTAATTTCTTTTGATCCTATATTAAAAACACCTTTTGACGGCGCTCCCGTACTGTTTTTCAGCATACTGACGGCTCCCGGGTGCGTATAGTAATAAGAGATAACCTGGCGCTGCTGCACATTTGTAGCAGCGACTACCCACATAACCAAGAAAAAGGCCATCATGGATGTCATAAAATCCCCATAGGCTATTTCCCATACACTGCCATCCTTTTCTTTAGGCTTCCTGCACTTTTTTTTCTTTATTATGCTGCCATTCTGTTTGTCCTCAGCCATTTCTCTTTTCTTTAGCAATTTTTTCCGCATCGTCAAATTCGGGTCTGTAAGATGGCGATATATTCTCTCTAACGGCTTCCATAACCATGATGGGAGCATCTCCTTTAGCTATATATATTATACCGGTCTTTAAAGATTTTAAATATTGTATAAGGTCTTCATTTTTATATTCTGCATACGTTGATATAGGTCCAAATACCCCGTAGCATAAAACCAATCCTAAAAATGTTCCTACGAGCGCTTCTGCTATATGCTCACCTACCGACACTATGGAACCACCCAATGCACCCATAGTTAGTATAACACCCATAACAGCAGCAACAATACCGAGACCTGGCATAGCCTCCGCCAATTTTCCAACAAGTTTTGCAGGAGCAGTGATTTCCTGTTCAATAGATTCTATATTTTCATCAAGTATATCATCTAACTTTTCTATCTCTATGCCAGTTACAACATTACGCAAAGCATCAATTAAAATGCCCTTAGCCTCCTTCTGTTTTAAAAACAGCTCGGCATCGGCTAAGATAGGGCTTGATTGCGGCTCATCAATAATGGCCTCCAAAGACAATATGCCGTCTTTTCTTACCTTTGT
>CAZOGA010000056.1:0-6826 GCA_964579095.1 uncultured Desulfurellales bacterium | reverse complement strand
CCTCTTTCTATGGCACCCTCCGGAACAACCTGGAGTTTACAGTGAAATCCCAAAAAATCATACAGCTCATTGTCAAGTTTCTCCAACATCTCCGAGCTAAATCCGTTACGTTTTTCTATAACTATTGTAATGCTTCCTTTGCCCCTTATCTTCTCTAAAATTATGCTGTAGTATGACGAGATATCTTCATGTTTCATTAAAATGCTTTCAATCTGACTCGGATAAAAATTTACACCTTTAACCTTATACATATCATCTGTTCGGCCCTTCAGCCTATCAACCCGAAGATGTGTCCGTCCGCATTCGCATTTATCGCGGGATATTATTTTTGTTATATCTCTTGTTCTATATCTAATCAAAGGCAGTCCTTCGCGAGTAAGCGTTGTTATGACAAGTTCACCTTCTACGCCATCATCGACAACATTGCCCGTATCAGGATTTATAATCTCCGCAATATAGTGATCTTCCCAAATATGTATGCCGTTTTTGGCCTCGCAGTCTATGCCCATACCTACACCGCCGGTTTCTGTCATACCTATGATATCGTAGGTCTCCACGTTCATCTCATTTTCTATTCTGTTTCTCAATTCATCAGACCATGTTTCCGCACCTAAAATTGCCACTCTTAAATCGGTTTTACTAAAATCAAAACCGATATCCTTTGCAACATCCATAAGTCTTAACGGATATGACGCTATGCCGCAAAGCACTGTAGTTTTGAGTTCCTTGATAAATTTCAGCTGCAGTCTGCTCCTGCCTGCGCCTATAGGCACAATAAAGGCACCCAGTTTCTCGGCACCGTAATGAAAACCAAAACCGCCGTTAAATAAACCAAATGACGGCGTTATTTGTATAACATCGTTTTTTGTTACACCTGCTGCAGAATAGCACCTTGCCATAATCTCAGCCCATTGTTTAACATCATTTTCCGTCATCGCATTAATAATGGGCGTGCCTGTTGTACCTGAGCTCATATGCATTCTATACCAATCTTCTTTTTTTGCAGCTATATGATTAAAAGGATAAGCTTTCCTTAGATCTTCCTTGTATGTAAACGGTAATTTCTGCAAATCCGACAGCCTCTTTATATCACCTGCGTTAACATTCTTATATTTCATTTTCAATGATGAGGATAATTTTATATTGTTTAAAGTATTTTTCAATCTATCAAGCTGTATTTTCTCCAATTCTTCACGATCTAAGCTCTCCATCTTTTCATTAAATATCATTTTCTATCCCCTTTTTAAAAGCATTTATATTTTCCTTGCTTTTTTTGAAATTCTCAAGCACTTTTATCGCATCATTTTCACAAAATGTGTCCTGTTTTTTTAAAAATTTCCCTAAAATAAAGGAATTTGCAAACATAACACTACCGAATTTATTCATTATTTCAATTTTTTCCTCATTTTTCAAGGATATAAGTTTATCCCCGTCTGCAAAATTTTCAGCGTATATCTTATATTTATCGTCTAATATTATTACATAATCCGCTTGCCCAACACCAACCATAGGGCTAAGCCCTCCATCGATCTTTAAATGCACCTCAACAAGTCCGCCTTTTTTTGCCATACCGTGAATCTCACTTGACCTAACTGGAAAATGCTTATTCATAGCCATATTTGCTATTGTTTTTGACAAAGATATAACTCCCATTCCCCCAACACCCAATATGACTATGTTCATTTTTTTTCCTCTATTGCGCCGAAAGGACACGAATATATACATTCTCCGCAATCTATGCACTGCATCCTGTCAATCTCAACCTTTTTATTATTGTTATTAAACATTAATGCGGGACATTCAAAATCATCCATGCATATTTTGCATCCCCTGCATTTATCATTATTTATATCAACCTTTATTTTAATATTAGCTTTTAAATTCTGCTTTTCATATATGCACGGATGAGAAAGTATCAAAACAGCCGGCAAATTATTATTTTCTACATATTCTTTGGCTCTTTCAAGTATATTTTCAGACGATTTGACATTGTAAGCATCCTCTTCCTTTAAAAACTCAACACCCAAAGATTTTACTATATCCTTAATTTTTATTGAATGCGCAGTTCCACCGCAGCTATCTTTATTATCAGCCGCTGTTTTTTGATTGCCTGTCATGGCAACGGTTGAATTATCCAGGATCACAACAATAATCGGCACCCTATTATGTACAGCATCAATTAGCGCAGGAATACCTGAGTGAAAAAATGTGGAATCGCCTATTGTAGCGACAATATGCTTAAATTTACCGGCTAATTTATAGGCTTTGCTCAATCCAAATCCAAAAGATATGCTTGCGCCCATGCAGTGCACCGTATCCACGGCATTTAAATTCAAGCCCAATGTATAACACCCTATATCTCCCGTATAAATTGCATCATCTTTGAACACCTTTTTTATGGCAAAAAATGCGCTCCTGTGACCGCATCCTGCACAAAGTGACGGCCTTATAAACGGCGGCGGATTAAAAGATGCATACTGTTTCTTTGTCAGCACCCCCAATTTATCAAGCACATCCTCGCATACATCATATGTATACTCACCCTCATTAGGCATATTGTTGTTCATCCTTGATAACACATTTTCACGGTTTTTTATCTGCATCTCCAAAACAGGATAACTATCTTCAATAACTATCGTTTTTTTATGTATATCTATGATCCGCTGAAGTGCATCTGCATTGATAGGATACGGCATATCAAATTTAGCAATCCTTACCTCATTTTCCAGTCCGTATTTTTTAACAATGTCGTAAATATACGAATAGGTTATACCGCTTGTGATTATCAGCACATTACCTTCAAAAAATAGTCTCGGTTTGTTATTTAATCTTATCTGTTCTATTTTTTTGTTCAGCGCTTTATGCAGCAAGTATCTGAAATGCGGTGTTGCGGCAAACCTATCCGAATCTTTTTTAAAGTCTGCATCTATTGTTATGCTGTTTATTTCTTTCACATCTATATCTTCGCGTGAATGAGATATGCGCGTAGTGCTTCTCAGCATAACAGGCATTGAATATTTTTTACTTAAGCTTACGGCATCTGCCGCAAATTGATACGCTTCTTTGGGCGTTGACGGATCTAAAACGGGAATCTTTGCAAAAAACGCCAAAAATCTCGAATCTTGTTCCGTTTGAGACGAATGAGGACCTGGATCATCTGCACTGACAACAACAAATCCCCCGACGTTTCCTGTTAATGCCGCATTCATAAAAGGATCCATCGCCGCGTTTAAACCGACCTGTTTAAATGTTACTGCGCTGTCTATGCCCGTGAAACTCGCAGACAGTGCCTCCTCAAGCGCCACCTTTTCATTAACAGACCATTCAAAATATCCATTCAAACCTAATTTTGATTTGATATCTATAGCAGTAGGTATAACCTCGCTTGATGGTGTGCCCGGATAGCCTGTGATAAATCTAACACCGCCTTGAATAAGTCCAAATGCTATTGCTTCATTGCCTGATAAAAAAAACTCCATAAGCCTCTCTTTAAAAAATTGTATAACCTATCTTACACACTCTAAATCATTTCCTGAGAAAAGAAAAAACGCCGGTTGAATTCGTAAGTTAAGTTGTTAGATTATTGCAAAACATTTATTTTTTTCAAGTGAAATATTTCTAAAAATTTGACTTACCGGCTTTTTTTGGTATAAGTTTCAAGTTTTAGTTTTATGGAGTGTATTATGACAGTAGAAAAAATTTCCTATGTTATTCCCGTTTACAATGAGGAAGAAAACATAGATGAACTTTATAAAGAGATTACGGGCGTTTCAAAAACATTGCTTTATGATTATGAAATATTATTCGTAGATGACGGCAGCAGCGACGGCAGTATAGACAAAATAAAAACTTTGCTGCAGGAAGATAAACATATAAAATATATATCTTTCGCGCAAAATAGAGGGCAGTCCGCAGCGCTTTATGCCGGTTTTAGTTATGCATCAGGCGATACGATTATTACTATGGATTCAGATCTGCAGAATGATGCTAAGGATATCCCGAATATGCTGAAATATTATGGAGATTATGATATGGTTACGGGCTGGAGATACAACAGAAAAGATACGTTTTCTAAAAAAATAGCGAGCAAGATAGGAAACGGGGTGCGCAATTTTTTAACCAATGAAACAATTCATGATACGGGATGTTCCTTAAAAATTATGCGTGCGGACATGTTGAAAAAAATAAAAATGTTTAAGGGGCTCCATAGATTTTTGCCGACTCTTATGAGATTGGAGGGTGCGAAAGTAAAGGAAATTAAGGTAAATCACAGGCAAAGGATTCACGGTGAATCTAAATATACAAACCTAAAAAGGGCTCAAGAAGGTTTTTATGATCTAATGTCTGTAAGATGGATGATAAAAAGGTATATAAATTATACTATAAAGGATAAAAATGTCTAAAAATATTACAACATTAATGCTCGTCATCGGATTTACCGGTCAATTTTTCTTCTTTATGCGCTTTTTTCTGCAATGGCTTTACTCTGAGAAATATAAAAAAAGTGTTATACCTGTAGCATTTTGGTATTTCAGCTTGCTCGGCAGCGTATGTCTTTTAACCTATGCTATTATGCGTAAGGATATCGTATTCATCGTAGGGCAGTCTACCGGAATATTTATATATGCAAGAAATCTATATTTTATTTACAGAGAGAAAAAGAAACTGCTAAATGATTAATTCGAAGACAAGATTTTATATATTTTTGTTTTTATATCTTGTAATATTTTTATATACTACAAAGAATGTACCTCTTTTTGAGACAACAGAGGCAAGGTATGCCGAGATATCACGTGAAATGCTTGTATCAGGCGATTATATTACGCCTACGTTTGACGGCATAAAGCATTTTCATAAACCCCCGTTATCATATTGGTTCATTGCCTTAGGTATGAAAATATTCGGCATAAACAATTTTGGAGCCAGGTTTTTTGGAATTATTTTCGGTATATTGTCTATTTTTATTCTTTTTAAACTGGCAAAATTATTTTATGACGATATAGGCGACAGGATAAATGCAAGTTTAATATATGCATCATCACTGCTATTTCTCGCTATTGTTCCCATTGTTTCTACAGATATTTATCTGACATTCTTTACTACCGGGGCATATTATTTTCTATTTAAACAGATATATGGAAAAAAATCTACATATAATGTTGTTTTTTACTCTATATTTTTATCTTTGGGATTCTTAGATAAAGGTCCCATAATTTTCTTATTTACGCTTCTGCCCTATTTTATTGCTAAATTTTTTGACAAAGGTCACAGGAAAGTCTTTTCTCCTAAAGAGATATTAATCGGAACGACTATATTTTTTCTTATATCTGTGCCGTGGTATATTGTAATAATAATGAAAAATCCTAAACTTTTGGATTATTTTTTAGTGGCGCAGGTCGTAGACAGGGTTGCAACAAACCGTTTTCATAGATACAAACCGTTTTATTACTTTTTCCTGGTATTTTTCGGAACATTTCTGCCCTACATATTGTTCTTTCTAAAATCACTCTTCAAATATAAAAAGATAGATAGAAAAATATCTATACTAATTATCTATATTCTATCGCCTTTTTTTGTGTTTAGCATGGCAGAGAGCAAACTTTCAACCTATATCCTGCCGTTTTATCCTATTGCTTCGCTTATTGCCTACGAGGGTTTCAAAAAATTCATAAATAGGTATGAAAGAGTGGCAGCATTAATAATTTTGCTCATATTGGATATCTGCATAGGCGCAAGCGCTTATTTTTATACCCCGTTAAATGCTCATAAATTTACTTTAATTTTAATGTCATTATTCGGTCTGTTTTTAATTTTTCCAGTGTATCTCAATATCCGCAAAAATAGTTTCATTGAACACAGCGCTATATTTTTAATATTTATTGCAGCCTGTGTTTATACAATCATTCCATATATAGGCCCATATATAAGGGGATACAGTCAAATGACTCAATCTATAAACCGATTAGACCCGCAAAAAAAATTGAACGTGCTTATTTATGGAAAAACGCTGCCATCTGTATCATTTTATAGGAACAAGATTGCAGTTATGGCATATGGAAGACACAGAAATCTGAAATTCGAAACCAACAACAAATATAAAAAATATTATATTGACAACGAAAAAGATATGCAGCAATTCTTAGAAAATAACACGCATTTTTTTACAATTATAAAACTAAAATCTATTGAAGCATTTAAGAAAAAATATTATCTTGAGTGCACAAAGTTCTATCAGCAGACAAAATACGGCGCTTATAGATGTTCAAAAATATCTAAAAATTAAATTTCTCTCCAAAATCCCCTATTAGAGGAAGCTTCGATTCTCTGCCTTTAACGGCATTCACTATTCCGATTACCATTAATGCAGCGAGAATCAGCCACACAACCGCTATGATAAACCATCCTATAACCGGGACAGCACTTATGAAAATTTGTATAAAAGACATTATGACTTCGGCAATAAAAAGCACCAGGCCCTGTTTAACATGGAATGTCGTATAAGGATTATCCTTTTGGACAAGAATCGGGATAATCAAGAGTATGCCGAGATAAGACAGCCAAGCTACACTTTTCCCTTCTTCAACATAGTTATCATCCATCTCAACCTCCACAGAACTGCATTCTATATTTATAGTTAATAAACTAAAGCAGTATTACATATAATTTATATTTATGCAATAAAAAAAGAAGACATCGGTCCAAAATAACAATGCGTCATTTTTGATTTTTTATATCTTATGCCCCGTAAGGCCACTGCATAATATATGGTTTTTATCAAGTTCTTGAAACGAATATGAATTTTAGACAAATTTTAATGTTCACGTAA
>CAZOGA010000055.1:0-8452 GCA_964579095.1 uncultured Desulfurellales bacterium | reverse complement strand
CTCAATGCAAAAAAACTTGAATGTTAAGTATTTACTTTAAGTGTGATTTTTGCGTTAGGTCAATTAATAAAACATAGAATAGACAGCTGATTTATATTGACTTTTATAATCTGTGTGCTACACTCCATCCACGTTGTGATAATATTTTGTCATGTACAAATTATGGGCATTGGGGGTCCTTGCAGCCTTTTATATTTTACCCACCTATGAATTATTTCTTAAATTTCCTCTATGACCTGTCTTATTTCTCATCCAAACTTAAAAGCAAGGATTTTCGATGCCCTCCATTCTTGATTGACACACCTAAAAATGTTATATAGTTATTAGCTTACCTTATGTGTTTTTAAGTTATCTTTTGCGCAAAGACAGAGTATCGGATATCTAAGGTTAGCAATTAAGTAAAAAGGGAGGCTGATAATGAGTAGTTCTATAATTAATTTAAGCAGATTTATGCTTGAGGAAGAACAAAAATATCCCACGGCGAGCGGAGATTTTACATTAATCCTGGAACAAATTGCATTTGCCGCAAAAATCATATCAAGGGAGGTTAATAAAGCCGGATTGGTAAATATTTTAGGAAAAACAAACACTCACAACATACATGGCGAGACGCAGCAAAAATTAGATATATTCTCAAATGAGAAAATGATAGAATCCCTAACCGCAACATATAAAGTTTGTGCTATGGCATCAGAAGAAGTAGATGATGCCATAAAACCGGAAAAACAATACTCAGAAAAAGGCAGGTATGTTGTAGTATTTGATCCTTTAGACGGATCGAGTAATATAGATGTTAATGTAAGCATAGGAACAATATTTGGCATATATAAAAAGTTGGACAATGATGAAGATTGCTGCAAATCCTTGCTCCAGACAGGAAGGAATTTGGTTTGTTCGGGGTATGTGATATACGGATCAAGCACAATGTTTGTATATACCACGGGAAACGGCGTTAACGGTTTTACACTTGATCCGAGTGTAGGTGAATTTCTATTATCTCATAAAAATATGAAAATACCTGAATACGGCAAAATATACAGCATAAACGAATCAAATTATGATAAATGGACAGATAATATAAAGAGCTATATAGATTTTTTAAGGAACCATAAAGAAAGGATATATACCGCAAGATACATAGGATCATTCGTTGCGGATTTTCACAGAAATCTGCTTAAAGGCGGTGTATTTTTATATACAGAGGATAAAAATCACGAAAAAGGTAAATTAAGGCTGCTTTATGAGGCAAATCCTATGGCATTTATTGCTGAACAGGCAGGCGGCGCTGCAACAGATGGGCAAAATGACATATTGGATATATGCCCCACAGGGCTGCACGTCAGAACTCCGATTGTTATAGGTTCAAAATATGAGGTAGAGCTGTATAAAAAAATGTACAAAAACATTTAAATGAAAATAGTAATAGCAGGTGCGGGCGGCGTAGGATTCCATATAGCAAAACATCTAAGCGAAGAAAAAAAAGATATCATAATTGTGGAGAAAGATGCAGAAAAGGCGAAATTTGTATCCGACAATCTGGATTGCTTTGTTATTAATGGAGAAGCCACAAATATAGAAACATTAAAAGAAGCCGGATGCGGAGATGCTGATATCTTCATAGCTGCTACAGATTCGGATGAAGTGAATATAATATCCTGTCTTATTGCCGCAAGCGAGTTTAATATACCAAAAAAGATAGCAAGAATAAAAAAGTTGGAATATGGAAAAAGCAACATACTTCAGCCCAAGCTTATAGGCATCGATTTTATTATAAATCCTGAAATAGAAGCTGCAAAAAGTATAATAAACACAATAAATTTCGGAGCTGCAAGCGATACTATAATATTTGAGGATACAGATATTCAGATGAGGGGTGTATATATAGACGAAAATTCCTTGCTTTTAAATAAAACTATAATAAAAATCAAAAAAGAGCTGAAAAGCGAATTTATTGTAGCCGGCATAAAAAGAGGCAGTGATTTAATGATACCCGATGGATACTCAACGGTCAATAAAGGAGACTACATTTATGTGGTATCAAAAAAGCAAAACATAGATGAAATTTTAAATAATATAGGAAAAATAAGGATAAGAATAAAAAATATTGTAATAATAGGCGGCGGGAATATAGGCAGAATCTCAGCTGCAGGCTTATCCGGAAAACACAGAAATGTAAAAATCATAGAGAAAAATTATGAAAAGTGTAAATCTATAGCCAATAAATTAAAAGGCGTAACCGTGATTAACGCAGATGCAAGTGACGCAAAAATATTTGCCGAGGAAAACATATGTGATTTTGATACAATAATAACAGCTACAAACAACGAAGAATTAAATGTTTTATCTGCTCTATATGCCAAAAATATAGGCGTCAAACGCTCTATTGCCATTATAAATAAGGAAAATTACATAGAGATGGCACAAAAATTGGGGATTGATGCTATTATAAGCCCTAAACTTTCTACAGTAAGCAGCGTGATGAGATATATTAGAAAGGGCAATGTTATAGGTTTATATTCCATATTTGGCGGAGGCGCAGAGGCTATGGAAGTGTATATAGGAAAAAATTCTCAATTCATCAATAAACCCTTAACGAAGATAAAACTCCCCAAAGGCAGTCTTGTGATAAGTGTCAACAGAGAAAATGAAAGTTATATACCGGATGGAAACTTCATAATTAAGCCGTCTGATAAAATAATAGTTTTCACCAAAAAAGATGACATCAATGCTATAGAAAAGCTGCTGTAATTATGAATTTTACAATTATTGTAAGGTTTCTTTCAATATTAATATTAGTTTTATCCGGTTTTATGTTTTTTCCTCTCGCTATATCCGTTTATTATAAAGAGCATACCGCTTTATCATTTTTGCTGCCTATAACCATAGGTTTATTTGCCGGCAGCATAATGCTCGCCTTAACAAAGTCAGATAAAAATGAAATGTCTAAAAAAGACGGCTTTATATTAGTAACCTCAAGCTGGATTTTGGCATCTGCTTTTGGATGTATGCCTCTTATCCTCGGCGCACATTTAAATTTTACAGATGCATTCTTCGAAACTATGTCCGGATTTACTACAACGGGAGCATCTATATTAACAAATATTGAAGTTTTGCCTAAATCCATTCTCTTCTGGCGTTCCTTAACCCATTGGCTTGGGGGTATGGGTATCATTGTTCTTGCTGTTGCAATACTTCCTATTCTCGGCATAGGCGGCGTTCAGTTGATAAAAGCTGAGGCCCCGGGGCCAACAATGGAGAAATTATCGCCGAGGATCACGTCAACCGCAAAGTATCTTTGGTTTGCGTACGTTGTGTTGAGTTTAATTGAGACAATATTGCTCTTATTTGGAGGAATGAATCTGTTTGATGCTCTTGTGCATATGTTCGGCACAATGGCGACAGGCGGCTTTTCGACAAAAAATACAAGCATTGCGTATTTTCATTCTGCTTACATAGATTGGGTTATCACAATATTTATGTTCTTGGCGGGTATGAACTTCGCCTTGCATTTTAAATTAATGATGGGCAAATTTTCTATATTCAAGGATGAGGAACTGCGTTTTTATATTTTCATCATTTTGGCAGCAATATCAATAGTCACCATAAAATTACTGCATTATTACGGTGATTTTTTTACCTCACTGAGATATGCAGCATTTCAGGTTGTTTCTATTACTACAACAACGGGGTATACAACTGCAAATTATGAGAAATGGCCGTATCTGGCACAGGCAATACTGTTTTTGATGATGTTTGTGGGGGGGTGTTCAGGTTCAACAGGCGGCAGTATTAAAATTATAAGAATATATACACTGCTGAAACAATCAATTAATGAAATGAAATATCATATACATCCAAAAGGCATTTTTTTATTAAAATTTAACGGAAAACCCGTCAAGAAAGACACAGTATACGCAATTTCCGGTTTTTTCTTTTTATATATTGCAACGTTTTTTATAGTTGCTCTTTTAGTATCTGCATTCGGCATAGATCTTCTAACTGCTATTTCGGCTTCAGCCGCAACATTGGGCAATATCGGTCCGGGATTCGGAATGGTTGGTCCGGCAGAAAATTACTCTCATTTGCCATCAACCGTAAAATGGATACTGAGCTTTGCCATGTTAATAGGCAGATTGGAAATCTATACTGTTTTCGTTATTTTTACACCCATATTTTGGAAAAAATAAAATAGTTGTCTACTTATCTTTCATTAGCGGAAATAGAATAACGTCTCTAATTGACGGATTATCGGTCAACAGCATAATCATTCTATCAATACCGATGCCTTCACCTGCTGTGGGAGGTAAACCGTATTCCAATGCATGAATATAATCCTCATCATACATAGACGCCTCTTCGTCTCCTTTCCTGCGCTCTTCCAATTGATTTTTAAACCGCTCGCTTTGGTCAAAGGGATCATTAAGCTCGGAAAATCCATTAGCTATTTCAGTTGAAGCAATAAATAGTTCAAATCTATCCGTTATCTTTGGATCATCATTATTCCTTCTTGCCAGGGGACTTATTTCAACAGGATACCCGAATATAAAAGTAGGATTTATAAGTTTGGGCTCCACTAAAGCATCGAACAATTCAGCCAATATCTTTTCGTGGGACGTATCTTTATTTACACTTTTCTTTAAAGACAGCGCAAAGTCCAATGCCTTTTCCTTATCATTTATCACACTTTTATCAAGTTTTCCTATCGTTGCTAATGCATCGTAAAAACCTATCTTTTTCCAAGGCGCAGAAAGATCTATATCCATATTGTCATATCTTATTATTTTATCGGACATTCCTAAATTTTTAACAACATAGCTGAACATATTCTGGGTAAATTCAAGCAAAAAATCATATGTCTTATACGCCGTATAAAACTCCATCATTGTAAATTCAGGATTATGTTTCAAATCCATACCTTCATTTCTAAAATTTCTATTTATTTCAAAAATCCTATCCATACCGCCTACTATAAGCCTTTTTAGATACAGCTCCGGTGCAATCCTTAGATACAGATCTATATCTAAAGCGTTGTGATGTGTAGCAAAAGGTTTTGCAGTAGCACCGCCTACTATTTTATGCATCATAGGGGTTTCCACTTCAATAAAGCGGTTTTTTACCATAAATTCTCTAACCAAATTAATGATTTTAGCTCTCTTAATGAATGTTTTCTGAACATCTTCATTAACTATCAAATCAACATATCTCTCTCTATATCTCAGTTCTTTGTCTTGAAGTCCGTGCCATTTTTCCGGCAGAGGTCTTATGGACTTGGTGAGCATTACAACTCTTTGAGCATGCAGTGTCAATTCGCCCGTCTTTGTTTTAAAAAGATACCCTTCAACACCTATAATATCCCCGACATCTAACTTTTTATATACCTTGAAATCCACTTCGCTTAAGCTGTTTTTTTCAACATAAACCTGAATTTTGCCTGTGAAATCTTTTAATTTTATAAAACCCGCCTTGCCGAAACTCCTATACACAATCACCCTTCCGGCAATTTTAAATATATCTTTTATATTTTCCAGTTCATCTTTATCTAATGATTCATATTTTTCAATTATATCGCCGGCAAATGTATTGGTCTGAAACTCATTAAAATATGAATTTACGCCTATATCCTTTAATTCCTCTATTTTTTGAATCCTTCTTTTGATTAACTTGTTATCTTCAACCATTGAATTGCAGCTCCTTTTAATTTAAATATTCATTTTTAACGCAGCTTCTATAAAATCATCTATTACGCCGTCTAAAACAGCTACAGCCGCCATATCTTTTTTCTCTATGTTGGTTCTATGGTCCTTAACCATTTTATATGGGTGGAGAACATAAGACCGGATTTGACTGCCCCACTCTATTTTCTTTTTTTCGCCGCCTATTTCATCCATCCTTTTTTTCTTTTTTTCCTCTTCTAACTGATACAGCCTGGATTTTAATATTTTCATAGCCATACTTTTATTCTTAAATTGACTTCTCTCATTTTGACAGCTTACAATTGTATTTGTAGGTATATGTGTTATCCTTATTGCAGAGTCGGTTTTATTGACATGCTGCCCGCCGGCGCCGCTTGATCTGAACGTGTCTATCCTTAAATCATCAGGGTTTATCTGAATATCTATGTCATCCGAAATTTCAGGCATAACGGCAACAGATGCAAAGCTCGTATGCCTTCTTTTGTTGGAATCAAACGGCGAGATTCTCACCAATCTATGAACCCCGCTCTCCCTACGTAGATATCCGTATGCAAACTTACCCTTAACCATAAACGTTATACTTTTGTAGCCTGCCTCATCACCTGCCTGAAAATCTATAATTTCTAACTTAAAATTATTTTTTTCAACCCACATAGAATACATTCTGAACAGCATAGAGACCCAGTCATAAGCCTCTGTTCCGCCTGCACCTGAGTGTATATTCACAATACAATTTGAAGCGTCATGTTTACCTGACAAAAACATAGTAACATCGTATTTATCCATCCTGTCTGCAATATTTTCAATGTCTTTGTTCAATTCAGCTCTTAAGCTATTGTCATCCTCGGAGATTTCCACTAATTCTGACAGCGTATCTATATCTTTTTCCAACTGATTAGTCTTTTTTATCTGCATTTCTATCTGCTGTTTCGACTGCTCCAATTTCTGCAGTTTTTCATAATCCTTCCAATTTGATTCGTCCTGCAGCTCTTTTTCTATCTTTCTTAATTCATCTTGTTTTTTATCAAAGTCAAAGATACTCCTTCATTTTCAAGAGTCTTTTTTTCAATCCCTCAAGCTTTTCCTTCATTTACCGCCCTCACATTTTATATTAAGTAGATCTCTAAGCACGTTTTTTGCTCTAACTATGTCTTCTTTGTCTAAACTGCTGATCTTATTTTTTATATCTCTCCTGTTCAATGTTGCAAGTTTAGACAGTCTGACGTAGCTGAGCCTCATTAAGTTTTTGCTTTTCCAGTTATGCACCTCAATTACACTTCTTAAGTTTCTTTTCTGTGATGTAATTTTTGCTACAATTATATCCTCATCGCCATTATCCATAACAACCATAGCCGGCCTTACGACACTGTTGTTTAAGTTGGTATATGGAAATGCAATAATAACAATATCACCAAATTTATAATTTGTCATTTATATCATATTGATACTTCTCATCATCATAAAAAAACCTATTGTAAGCTACTATATCCCAGCATTTATCTCTTTCGTTAATAACAATATCACCGTTACAAAGTTTTTTTAGATTCCAAGTGCAAGATTTATCTTGATATGAGTATATATTCATAAAATAAACATCAAATATGCTAAGAAAATCTTGCATGATCTCTCCTTTTTATTTAATTCCTGTATGTATAAATGATATACCGAACGTTAACGGGAAATAACATACTTCCTTAAACCCTGCTCTTTCCATTGACTTTTTTAAAAATTCCACATCCGGGAAATTTTTTATGGAATTTGGAAGATAGTCATAAGCTTTATTATTATGCGATATAATTCTACCGAGAAAAGGCAGGACGAAGTTAGAATAAACATTATAGACTTCATTAAACACCTTTGATACAGGCTTATTAAATTCCAACACAACAAGTCTGCCGTTCTTCTTAAGAACTCTCTTAAACTCATATAATGCGCTTATTCTATCAGGTATATTTCTTATACCGAATGCTATTATAACATTGTCGAAGCTCTCATCATCAAACGGCAGGGCCTCTGCAGGCGCACATATAAATTTTATATTATCAGCGCCCATATCTTCCGCCTTTTTAATTGCGATCTTTAGCATACCATGGCTTACATCTGATGCAGTGATGCTTTTAAACTTGTTCATTTTATTTATCTGCAGTGCTACATCACCCGTTCCCGTTGCAACATCTAATACGCTATTTCCATCAAGCAGCGATACGGCTTTTATCCTCCACAATTTATCTATGTTAAAACTTAAAAAGTGATTTAAAAAATCATAAGTGGGTGCAATGGAAGAAAACATCTCTGAAATTCTCTTATTCTTTTCACTTAATTCATACATACTGCTTTACTTATCACTTATAAAAAAAAACGTCAAGCAAAATTCGAAGTCAGAGACTTATCATGAAAGTCAATTACCGCTATACTGCCCCCGCTTATGTAGCAAAAAAACTTGAGTAAATACTTAACATTCAAATTTTTTTGCATTGTGAGACCATTGCACAATGATACAATAACAATATAATACTGTTTTTGTGATTTTTAGCTTTTTTGAGTGTCCCTTTAGGGTAAATTGGCTCACGCAGAATTTGCGTAAGGTCAGATATAAATGTTGAATATTTAACATCTAATATTTTCTTCTAAGCGGCATTGCAAAATATGTGTTAAGAAATTCAAGTAAAAATGCGGGAGATAAAAGAACAATTTTGAATTTTGAATTTTGAATTAAAGAAAAGCACAAGATTTATCCAAGTAAAATTATGTTATGAGAA
>CAZOGA010000054.1:0-8515 GCA_964579095.1 uncultured Desulfurellales bacterium | reverse complement strand
TACAGCTAAAAGTGATTTATGGGATGCAAAGCGGATTATAATTATCTTGAAATCATATTGAAATTAGTGTATCTCTTGGTGAGTTTTTTAGAGAGGTAAGGTTGATTTATGCCAAAAAGAAAAGATTTAAAGAAGATTTTGATTATAGGTTCGGGCCCAATAGTAATAGGCCAGGCATGTGAGTTTGATTATTCAGGCACACAAGCCTGCAGGGCGTTAAAAAATGAAGGATTTGAGGTTGTGCTGATAAACTCTAATCCTGCAACAATTATGACGGATCCTGCGGTTGCCGATAAAACATATATTGAACCTATAACACCTGAATTTGTAGCTGAAATTATCAAAAAGGAAAGACCGGATGCAATTCTACCTACATTGGGAGGTCAGACAGCGCTTAACACTGCTATTGCTGTATCGAAATCCGGCGTATTAGATAAATTTGGCGTTGAGATGATAGGTGCAGATGTAAAAACAATAGAGAAAGCGGAAGATAGACAGTTATTCAAAGATGCTATGAATAGATTGTCGCTTAAGGTTCCCGAATCAGGTGCTGCGCATTCTGTTAGCGAAGCGGAAAAAATTACTGAGAGCATTGGATTTCCGGTTATTATAAGACCATCTTTTACATTAGGCGGTACCGGAGCAGGTATAGCTTATAATAAAGAGGAATTTGAAAAGGTTGTGAAATGGGGTTTAGAGCAAAGTCCGGTAGGAGAGATTTTAATAGAGCAATCTGTAATAGGTTGGAAAGAGTATGAACTTGAGGTAATGAGGGACAGAAACGACAATGTATTTATTATCTGTTCTATAGAAAATTTTGACGCAATGGGTGTGCATACCGGCGACTCTATAACTGTGGCTCCGGCTCAAACGTTATCGGATAAAGAATACCAAATTTTAAGGGATGCTGCCATAGATATTATTAGAGAGATAGGGGTCGAAACAGGCGGATCCAATATTCAATTTGCCGTAAACCCGGAAAATGGTGAGTTTGTTGTTATAGAAATGAATCCGAGAGTATCGCGTTCAAGCGCATTGGCTTCTAAAGCAACGGGTTTTCCCATAGCAAAATTTGCTGCCCTTTTAAGTGTCGGATATACACTTGACGAAATACCGAACGATATTACAAAAAAGACCCCTGCCAGTTTTGAGCCTGTTTTAGATTATGTTGTCACAAAAATACCGCGTTTTACATTTGAAAAATTTAACACCAAAGATGAATTGGGCACGCAAATGAAAAGTGTAGGCGAGGTTATGGCCATAGGCAGAACTTTTAAAGAATCTTTTCAAAAAGCCATAAATTCTTTGGAATTGGATTTGGATGGTCTAAAAGAAATTGATGTAGATGATGAGACTATAAAGGATAAACTAATACATCCCAACAGCGAAAGATTCCTCTATATAGCAGAGGCTTTTAGAAGAGGCTACAATGTAGATGATGTGCATCTGCTTACATATATAGATCCCTGGTTTTTATATAATGTTAAAGAGATAGTGGATAAGGAAAATGAAGTAAAAAGATTGGGCATAACAAACGACAATATAAATATTTTAAAGGGTTATGGGTTTTCCGACAGCAGACTTGCACATCTATGCAATATTCAGGAGAAAGATGTCAAGGATCTGAGAAATAAGCTGAATATCGGCAATGTTTATAAAATGGTTGATACCTGTTCTGCCGAATTCCAGGCTTATACACCCTATTTTTATTCAACATATGAACAGGAAAATGAATCCATATCTGCAGATAGGAAAAAGGTTATAATATTGGGCAGCGGTCCGAATAGGATAGGACAGGGTATAGAATTTGACTATACATGTGTACACGGCTCGTTGGAATTAAAGCGGCAGAATTGCGATTCTATTATGGTAAACTGCAATCCGGAGACAGTATCGACGGATTATGACATATCGGATAGATTATATTTTGAGCCTTTAACATACGAAAGTGTGATGAATATAATAGAAAACGAGAAGCCTTACGGTGTTATTGTTCAATTTGGAGGTCAAACGCCCCTTAAATTGTCTATTCCTTTGAAAAACTCAGGCGTAAAAATTTTGGGAACAGATCCTGAAAGTATAGATATAGCTGAAGATAGAGAACTGTTTAGAACTCTTATAAATAAACTTCACCTGCGTCAGCCGAACAGCGGTATAGCTAAATCTCAGGATGAGGTTATAAAAACAGCGTCTTTGATAGGTTACCCTGTGCTGGTCAGGCCGTCTTATGTTCTGGGCGGAAGAGCTATGATGATTATATACAATGAGGATAAATTAAAGCGGTATGTAGATGAGGTTGTCCATGTATCCGGAGAGCATCCGATACTTGTTGACAAATTTTTGGAAGATGCGATAGAAATTGATGTAGATGCGGTGAGTGATGGAGAAAGTACGGTTGTTTGCGCTGTTATGGAGCATATAGAAGCTGCGGGTATTCATTCCGGTGATTCTGCATGTTCTATTCCCACAAGAACACTGAAGGAAAATATAGTTAAGGAAATTAAGAGGCAGACAAGGTTATTGGCGCGGGAACTAAATGTTGTTGGATTTATTAATATACAATTTGCCGTGAAAAATGATGATATCTATATACTGGAAGTCAATCCGAGAGCCTCAAGAACCGTGCCGTTTGTGAGTAAGGCGACAGGTGTGCCATGGGCGAAGGTTGCCACTCAAATTATAATGGGACATACATTAAAAGAATTGGGTATAAAAGAGATTGCTCCTGATCATTATTCCGTCAAAGAATCTGTTTTCCCATTTGTTAAGTTTCCTAATGTTGATGTTATTCTTGGGCCTGAGATGAAATCAACAGGGGAAGTAATGGGCATAGCGGATAGTTTTGCCAAGGCTTATTATAAAGCGCTGCTCGCAGCCGGATTGGAGCTTCCCACAAAAGGCAATGTGTTTTTATCACTGACAGATCATGATAAACCGCATGCATTTAATATAGCTTCTCATCTATTGGATTTGGGATTTAAGGTATATTGCACTAAGGGCACGTATGATATGCTCAAAGATTCTGAATTAAATGTAGAGTATGTTAAAAAGATCAGTGAAGGCAGGCCGAATATTTTAGATAAAATAAAAAACGGTAATATACATTTTGTTATAAATACTCCATCCGGCAAAGTATCACACAAGGATTCTTTTTTTATAAGGAGAACGACGCTTATGATGAATATTCCTTACTGCACAACAGTGTCAGGCGCTATGGCTGCTATAGAGTCTATTTATGCCAAGAAGACAGGCAATGTTGTTAATGTTAAGCCGCTTCAGGAGTATTATACAAAAGGAGAATATAATGGCTGAAAAAGTTCTTATGACACCTGAAAGTTTTGATAAACTTAGTGAAGAATTGAATAGACTGCAGAAAATTGAAAGACCGAAGATTATTAAAGAAATAGAGGAAGCCCGTGCCAAAGGCGATTTAAGCGAAAATGCAGAATACCATGCAGCAAGAGAAAAGCATGCAATAATAGAAAATAAGATTTCCGAGCTTTCAAAAAAAACAAATAACGCCCAGGTTGTAGACCCTGAAAACGTATCGAAAGATAGGGTAGGTTTTGGATGCAATGTTTTGCTGTATGATCTGGATAGTAAAGAAGACGTGAGATATATGATTTTAGGTGAGGATGAGTCTGATCCAAACAGCGGTAAAATATCTATTAATAGTCCTATTGCAAAGGCTTTATTGGGAAAAGAAGAAGGGGACGAGGTGGAAGTGAATGTGCCTGCGGGAAAGAGAAAGTTTGAAATTCAGGAGATTAGCTGATTTATGCAGCTGCAAATCATTAGCAATAAACAGGTTTCCAAAGATACATACTTGATGAAAATTGATAACCCCGATCTATTTGATGCTTACCCCGGGCAATTTGTTATGATGAGAGTTAATAACTATAATTATCCTTTATTGAGAAGGCCGTTCAGCATACACGATTTATCGAATACAATGGATTTACTGTATCGTAAAGTAGGTGAAGGAACATCTATGCTATCTTTAAAAAAGCCCGGAGATTCCATTGATATTTTGGGACCTCTCGGTAATGGTTTTAAAATAAAAAGTGATAAAAAATTAATTTTAATAGGCGGCGGAGTCGGTATTGCACCGCTGCATTTCCTGAAGAAAAAAATATATGAACGCAAAATGAATTGTGAAGTTTATTTTGGTTTTAATTCAAATAATGAAATATGTGTAGATTACGGCAATATAGCTACCATAGACGGCAGTTTTGGATATAAGGGCAATGTTGTTGATATGGTTAAGAATAAAATTGAGCAGAATAGCCTTGTATATGCATGCGGCCCTACTGTTATGCTGAAAAAGCTTGCATTACTGTGTTACGAAAAAAATTGTGATATGGAAGTGTCATTAGAATCCCGTATGGCCTGCGGCATGGGCGTGTGCTTGGGATGCGCTGTTGAAACTAAAACTGGGATGAGCTTGGTATGCAATGACGGACCTGTTTTTAATTACAAGGATGTATTATGGGAAAAAGTGTAAATTTGACTTGTAAAATCGCCAATCTCATCTTTAAAAATCCTATTCTCACGGCTTCGGGAACCTTTGGATATGGAATCGAATATGAAAAACATCTTAATCTGAACAAACTGGGCGGTTTTGTTGTTAAAGGTTTAAGTGTAAAGGAAAAAACAGGGAATAAGCCCCCCAGAATAGTTGAAACTCCATGCGGCATGCTTAATGCAATAGGTTTGCAAAATGTCGGCATTGATAAATTTTTAGAGGAGAAATTACCGAAAATAGAAAAATTTAATACGCATATCATTGCAAATATTTACGGTACGCAGGTTGATGAATTTGTTAGTATAGCGGAAAAATTAAATGGTGCAGAACGCATAAGTGCAATAGAAATTAATGTGTCATGTCCTAATGTGAGTGTTGGAGGAGCGCTGTTCGGCAAAGATCCGGATATGGTTTTTAAATTAACGTCCGCTGTAAGAAAGATAAGCGATAAGCCAGTTATTGTTAAGCTGACCCCCAATGTTTCGGATATCATACCCATTGCCAAAGCAGCTGAATCAGCAGGAGCGGATGCCGTAAGTTTAATAAACACTATAACGGGTATGGTTATAGATGTGAAATCAAAAAAATCTGCACTGTTTAATAAAACAGGCGGTTTAAGCGGACCGGCTATATATCCGGTTGGCGTGAGAATGGTCTATGAGGTATATAACGCAGTTAAAATACCTGTAATCGGTGTTGGGGGCATATATAGCGCAGATATAGCGCTTCAATATATGATAGCCGGAGCAACGCTTGTGGAAGTCGGAACTGCCAATTTTGTTAAGCCGAATATTACAATAGAAATAATAAAAGGAATAGAGGAATATGCTAAGAGTGAAGGTGTTAGGAATATCAGCGATATTATTGGTTCTTGCTGCAATCAATGTTAACGCTTATAATATCAAAGATTTCGGCATAATATTAAAAAAAGATAGAAATACCGTAGTTTGCTTTAAACAGGAGTCATTGAATGCAATGAGCGGACAGAAGATTGTAAAAAATGGCATTTTATACATAAAGTATCAAAAACAGATGATTTTCGACTATACTAATACTAACGAAAAAGTAAAAATCAACAACTTTAATGTTATAGACTACATTGGAAACAAAAAGCAGATATATAAACTCAGTGGATTTAATAAAATACTCTATCAACTGTTTATAGGCAAAAAAGATATTGATGAGCTGTTTAAAGTGGACAGAAAAAATAGGTTATTTATACTAACCCCGAAATATCAAAGCAATATAGATAGCATCTATCTAACAATCAAAAATAGTAAGCTGCATAAATTAACGATAATTGATATTTACGCCAATAAAACCATTTATACTTTTAATGATTCTAATTGCAGCCCGCCACAAAAGAGAAATTGATCCCCTATTAGAACTATATTCTGCAAAAAGAGAGGGTAAATTCTACAAAAGCGGTGATATATTGTTTATTGCGGGTGCAGATAGCAGCCTGTCTCTGTCGTCTCAAACTGCATACACCATAGGGAAATACCCAAGTATTAAGATAGCGATGCTCTTTGGTTTATCAGGCAGCGTTTCTAATTTTGAAGTTGGAGATTTTGCCGCTGTTAACAGAGTATCTTTGATTGATAAACATTCAAAGCCTATATTTAACCCTATAAATATGAAAGAAATTGCGTCTTTTAGCATGGCAAAGCTGGTAAGTGTAATTGATGGCGTAAATTTAGACAGCAATGTTCTGAATCATTTCGGAGATATTGTGGATAATGAGGGTTATTTTTTTGCCAAAACTGTAAAAGAAACCGGTGCATTCGGCATTATTATAAAATTTATAAGCGACAATAATAAAAAATCACAGATTGAAAAAATAAAAAGAGAGGGCTTTAATTTTAACCCGATACGTATAAAGCAATTTATAGACAGCCTGTTAAAGATAGACAGTGATGAGCTTAAACTTGAAATATTCAAACATACCGGTATCTGCAAAGATTATATAATCAACGGCCTTAACAAGTTGTTTACACAAAATCATTTAAGCTTTTCAAATAGGCAAAAGATTTACAGAAAAATAAAGATTAACAGTTCAAAGCCCCATATTAATAAATTTTATAAACCCGCAGCAATCATAGAAAAGGATATAGACAGAAGCAGGATAAAGATGTCGCTTAACGGACTAAAAACGTTTGAGGTTGATGATTATGTTCCTTATTTTCATAATTTAAAAGATAAAAGCGCTGTTATTTTCGCAAACAAAAAGGGTGAATTTTTAAGGAAAACGCCCGATAGTTATACTCCGGACGGTAAAAAAGGATATTCCATACTTAATGCATATAATTGTATATATGATTGCAGCTACTGTTTTTTGAAGGGTTATTTCAAGAGTTTTAATCCCGTGATTTTTTTAAACTACGAGGATTATTTTGATGAGATAACGAAAGTCATCGAAAGTGACAGAAGAAGGCCGCTATATTTTTTTGCAGGAACATTTTCGGATTCATTTGCATTAATGCCATATTCGAATTTTAATACAGAATTGATAAAATTTTTTCGAAATTTAAAAGACGATATTTATCTTGAATTTAGAACAAAGTCAGCTCATATAAAAGATTTTTTGAGCATAAAACCTTCAAATAATATTATATTAGCATTTTCTCTATCTCCGGACAGCGTCATTAAAAGATTGGAGTTTATGACGCCCGCACTAAAAAAACGTTTAAACGCTATAGAGTTGCTGGATAGAAGAGGATTTAAAATCGGCATAAGAATTGATCCTGTTATTATTGATTATTTAGATGAATATAATGAAATCATAAACAGCATAAAACAGATTAGAAATATACATTCCGTTGAAGTCGGATTTCTGCGTTTCGATAAGAACGGCTACAAAAATATGCTTAATTCTAAAAATGCATATATTTTAAAAACATTGGAATATAGCAACGGAATGTATAGATATGACAAAGATAAAATATTAAGAGCCAAAAGATTTTTTCAAGCAGAACTTAAGAATTTTAATTTTTATAAAAGTATGGAGTTTGAGAATTAATCTAAATTGAATAATTTAACTATAAACAGTATATAAAATACTATAAACAACCATCCTTCCCACCTTGTGATGGTTTTCTTTTGTATCGAAAATATGAACAGCAGCGTAGCGGATATCATGACAGGTATGCCTATATATAACATATCTTTTGTGATAATCAGAGTTCCGAATAAAGATGCAATTCCCATAACGCCGAAGGTGTTGAATATGTTCGAGCCAACAATATTGCCTACTGATATTTCTATATTGCCCTTTTTTGCTGCAGATATGCTGACGCTTAATTCAGGCAGGCTTGTTCCTACCGCTACGACACTGGCTGCTATAATTTCTGTGCCTATATTAAGCAGCTTCGATATATCTATTATGCTTAACACGGCATATTTTGCGCTGAAATTTATTGCAGCAGCGCTGATAATAAGCATTAAAGGCACCTTAACGCCTATTTTTGTATATGTTTTTTCGTCTTCCGGTTTAATAGGTTCATTTTTGCCGGATGATACTGCATAAAGAATGTATATAAATAAAGCTGCTAAAGATAGGATGCCGTCTATAATGGTAAACTGCATATTTATAGAGCAAATAAACAGAAAAAATGCGCTCGCGGCAAGCATAGGAATATCAACTTTCATTATATCGTATGTTAATTGAAGATTTTTCGATATAACAAACGATAATCCCAATACAAACAGTATATTTGCTATATTTGACCCTACGACATCGCCTATAACTATTTGAGAATTATTGTTTGTCACGGCTTCAATACTTGTAAACAGCTCCGGCAAACTTGTTCCTACGGAGACGATTGTAATACCTACAATAAAAGAAGGGATACCGAAATATAGTCCTATTTTTTCGGCAGAGTCTGTAAAATAATCAGCAGATATAACCAAAACTGTTATGCTTATCAGCAGAATTGCAAATTGAATAAACAACATTTGGAGAATTCTAACATTTTTTTATCATAAGGCAAG
>CAZOGA010000053.1:0-8537 GCA_964579095.1 uncultured Desulfurellales bacterium | reverse complement strand
ATATTGCCAAAGAGAAAATAGCTGATGACGATATAGCAGATGCAATATGTATCGGGGGTTATGTCCAACGGTCAAAATATATATAGAGGAGGATTTAAGATGGAGAGAATTGCAAAGGCACTTCAAAAAAAGGAAAAGTTGTTGAAGTTTACCGAATACGGAGTCAGCGTGTATGATAAGAACAATAACAGGAATAATAGGCAAAAATTTTTAAAGAAAATTACACAGGCGCTTTATAATTTTAATTTACCCTATATTTATGTGGGTAGTTTTCCTTCTACAGCGGAGTATATAAGCAATAAAGAAGATAGAATAATGGAATATTTCGGAGATAAGTGTAAGGATAGAAAGACTGATTTGAATATAGATAAAGATATTTTCTCAAACATTGAAAGCACTATTGACGTTGATTTGGCGGCAGATATTTTTATTAAATATAAATTTTACCTGCCGTCGTTATCTTTTATTAATAACGATATGTCAACAGCGTTAAGCAGTATAATTATAAATCTTTACAAGAAAAGTATGTTAAATACCGAAGCTGTTCTTAATCTGATTAATACCGAAGATGAAGTTAAACAAAACTATATTCCAAAATATGATACTGACGAGCGTAGAGAGTTTAAATATGCGTATTTAAAATTCATTGTAACCGATGTGTTAAATAACTTTAACACCAGCAGTTCTTTTTCGCTTACGGAATGGCTGAAAAATCCTGTAAATGGAATTCTCGTTGAGAATCCTTTTGTGGAAAAAACAGGGATATTTATAGATATTTTGAATTTTTCTATGATGAAGTATGAATATTATAAATTAACGCCTAAATATAAAATAAACGAATTATTTTTGTTGATAGACGATTTTATCAATTTTGACTATTTTAGAAGTTCACTTAACACTCTTATATCTTATAAAAAAGAGTATCACATCCACATTATAGCGATAGACAGCAACGATAAAATAGAAAGCAAGCCTTTAAAGGAATCCGTCGTTTTAGCAAACGAGTGAAAATGGCAAAACTGTAACAGATGTTTTCTTATATAGAGAGCTGAATTGTGCAACTTTCTAAAAAAATTGCAGGAGGTTTTATGAAGAAAGTTGGGTTGATGGATTTTTTGGTAATGGCTTTGCTTGTGGGAATAGGTATTCTAATGAATATACCTGCGGCTCACGCTGTTACAGCTCCAACGACAGGTTCTTTTGCTTATTCTGTCTATGATATAGGCGTTAATGACATCCTGAAAGGACCAATAGGATTTGTCGGTGGAGTAGCAGCAATGGTTTTCGGTGCAGTATCCGCTATTCAGGGACGTGTTTTACAGGCTGCCCCTGCAATTCTCGGAGGAGCGGCAATGCTTAAGGCTGATACTATCGTTAGTTCATTGGGAGCTATTGTTTAATTTAAAAAACAAAGAGAGACGGGTTTTTAGCCCCTATTAATCGGGGCTTTCTTCTTCTATATGTCTCTCTTCTGAGGGGAGAAATGAATAACTATTGTCCTCGTTATCTTCATAGACCTTTGCAGGTGTTATGGTGGGAAGCTGATGAATTCGCAATAATTATGATTTTTTTCACACTTGCGCTTATATACGGGTATCTATTTTGGCTCTTAATGATAGCCGTTCCTTACGGTTACTCAAAATTGAAAAGAAAATATCCGAGAGGTTTTGTTTTTCATCTGCTTTGGTTTGTAGGATTATTAAATTTTAAGGGCTATCCGTCCTTTTTTGAGAAGGAGTTTAGGGAATGAAACTTAAAACCTTTCTAAATGAAACAGAAAATGTTAAGCACGAAAACAAACTTTTAAAGTTTGTTATTGTTGTTTTGGCAATCGCCGTGATATTTAGTTTTTATTATACGTCTAAAACACTAAAGCAGGAAAAAATTATTTTACTGCCCCCTCAAGTTAATTCAAAGATTGTTTTTTTTGGCAATAAGCCGAATAAGGCTTATTTTGACCAAATAACAAGATATATTATTTCTCTTGCACTTGATTATACTTCCGCTACAGCAAAAGGACAATTTGCGGAGCTTTTGACAATGTTTTCCCCAGGTGCATTTAAAAGTTACCAGCAAGCATTTTACAATCTTGCGGACAGAGTTCAGTCCGCTTCAAATATATCCAACTCTTTTTATATTGATAATATAAAGGTCTATTCTGATAAAAAGAAAATAATAGTGGCAGGTTCAGAAGATATGTATTCTTCAACTGAACTTCTAACGCGCGAACAGCGAAAATACGAAATCGGCTATGAAATAAAAAATGAAAGATTTTTCATAACGTCTTTTAAAATGCTGAAGGAGGGGCAGTAGTGAAAAAAATATTAATATTGGCTTTGGTGTTTTCTCTCTTTTGTTATATGCCGTCATTTGCAGGCAATGACAATATTACGGCAAATCAGTTAGAGAACCTAAAATCCAAAGTCGTTCAAGGGTATAAAGTTAAGCCTCTTGACAATATTACCGTAAAACAATTGGACAATTTAAAGGCTAAGAAGATTGCTCAAGAGCATAAGGACAATATTACGGCAAAACAATTAAATAGTTTACAATCTAAAACTACTCAAAACAACTTGAAATCTCTTATTAAGGAAAATAATAAGATTCTCGGTGATTACTTTCCTGATACCGTTATAAAAAAAATAACAATATCAGGAAATAAGGTTTCAGTCTATTATAGCGGAAACCTTAAATATAATATATTTAATCAGAAAGAATTAATGGTATCGGATACGTATGCTTTGGATATAATAAATCCAAAGCAGGTTTATGATTATCCGTATCGCAAATTAACGCCTGATTCTGCAGGATTGATTAGCAGTGTTATTCTTGCGTGGCACAAACAGCCAAAAGATTTATATTTGTATCATAAGCCGTTTTTTAGGATTTCTATACATTCCGGCAGTAGTCATTACACAATAACAAATAAAAACAACATTTTAAGTGTTATTTTTACAGCTTCAAAACCTGTATACTCTGTTCATAACCGGCACCTCGCATCGGCAGACAAGGTTTATTCGGGTTCATATCGTATTCCACCGCCACCAAGATATACTCCGCCTACATCAAAAACTCCTAAAATTCTTCCTGACGCTTTTGCCAAACCCGATATTATTACAAAAATAGTTGTAAGCAACACGGATGTAAACAGAATTGTAAGCCCTGAGGATATTAAAGATATTGTTTATTCGAAAGAAAAAGGTGTTATGGTTCATTATGTCGGTAAAAATGCTTTTGTGAAGTTTGTAATCAAAAGAAATCCCGATGGTTCTTTTGAATATATCACTTCACCTGCGGAGCTTTATATCGTAACCCCTAATGCCGTTTATACAATTATTATAGTTCCGAAAGATGTTTCAGGAAGAACTATAAGGCTTGCAGGAAACAGTTTGGTAAAAATAAAAGAAAATGAGCGTATGTTTACTCAACTGCCTTATGAAAAGAAAATCACAACAATCATCAAAGATGTGTATAAAAATAAAATTCCTTACACTTGGGATGTTAAACACCCGTCAAAACCAAAACCTATCAAGATAAAGAATGATTTGTCGGCTATTTTACTAACGTCGATAAAAATTGAAGGAACAGGTTTTAGAGTTAATGAGTATGAAATATCAAGTGATACACCTTTGCGTATAACTGAAACAGATTTCTTAAATACAAAGATTGCAGTATCGCCTATAGCGATTGCTTTAACTCGTTTTTCAATCTCAAAAGATAACCCTGCCTATCTTTTTGTTGTTTCAAGAAAAGGAGGCGATAATGGGCGTTAAAAAAACAAATGCACTTAAGTCTTTTTGGTCTCGACTCACACCAAAAAGTAAAAAAGTAATATCCGCATCGTTTGTAGTAATTACAATAGTGGTTGTCGCTCTCTTTGGTTATTACTCATCTCATCGTGGCGAACAGACTCAGCAGAAACAGCAGAAAGAGGAAGCTGTTAATATTACTCTCCAGCCGGGCATTCTACAGAAAAACATAAACAGCAACGTAAACCATAAGCTCCAAGAGTTTAAAAAAGAATTAGAGCAGTTAAAAAAACAGCGCGAACTTGAAAAAGAGTTAGCCAACAAACAACAAACAAACAAACTCAACAAAACTCAACAAACAGAGAAATCTCAACAAACAACAAACAAACAAACTTCCTCTGCTTCTCCTGCTTATAACCCTTCGGGTCTTTCTTCGGGAGCTGACTATCATAACCCTAACAACAAAATTCAGCCAAAGCCTGAGGTTATAGGTGCAATCGGTGTTGCTGACAATACCGATGCCGAGAGCAAGTCTATTGAGTCTTTAAAAAAAAAGCAAAAACAAACCGAAGAAGGAGTGTATTTACCCCCTTCTTTTATGCAGGCAAGCCTCTTGAGTGGCCTTGATGCGCCAACAATGAACGGAGCGAAAAGTAACCCTGTGCCTGTTCTTCTTCGTGTGAGAGCGCCCGCAGTTTTGCCTAATCGTGTGAGAGCTAACCTTAAAGGTTGCTTTATCATTGCAGAGGGTGTGGGTAATCTTGCCTCTGAGCGTGTTATGTTAAGGCTTGTTAGTCTTTCCTGCATAGCTAAAGATGGTAAGGCTGTCATAGACCAGCCTATTAAGGGTTTTGTTGTCGGTTCTGATGGCAAGATAGGATTAAGAGGCAGAGTTGTTTCAAAGATGGGAGCCGTTCTTGCGAGGGCTGCTTTGGCTGGCTTTTTAACCGGTTTTGGGAATGCCATCCAGACTTCAGCTGCTACTACCTACACATCCACTCTTGGAACTTCAAGCTCAATAAATTCGGGTGATGTGGCAAGGTCGGCACTCGGCGGCGGCGTATCTTCTGCGGCTAAGAAACTTGCCGATTTCTATATGAAACTCGCCGATCAGACGCTTCCTGTTATTGAAATCGGAGCAACACGCAGGGTTACTGCGGTTATATCAAAAGGTGAGACGCTAAATATTAAGAATGTGTGTGTAGGAGGTCAAAAGTGCGAGGATTAAAATATATTATGGCAGCTTTTAGTCTAAGCGGGCTTTTATTAAGCGGATGCTCTACGGTTACAAATCCGTATCATTCCGATTTTTCTTGCCCTAGCTACTATCATGGTAAATGCACATCTTTGAATAACGCTTACAATGAAAGTATCCATAATACTGACGGTAATCCCAAAATAAAAGAAGCAAACGAAGTAAACAAACAGTTAAAGAACCTTTCTATAAACTCAATTGGATTTAGAGACAACACTACAGAGATAGCACCTTATAAGCAGGATTTGTTTAATAAAATGAAGAAACTTATAAAACATCCTAAAACTCCTGTTGTTGTTCCGCCGAACACTATGAGGGTGTTAATACTTCCTTATGTCAACTCCCAAAATGAGCTTGAAATGGGAAGATATGTTTATTTCTTTGCAGACAAACCAAAGTGGATATTTAATTATTAGGAGGCTTTTTTATGAAAAGAGTTGAGTATTTAGTGTTATCAGGTTTATTCGCAATATTGTCTTTTGTAAATTCTAATGCAGGCAATATTCCTACTGTATGTAAAGGTATAAATCTAAAGGCAAATGTACCTATACCGGCTTATAAAGTAGTATCCGAGCGTGATGTTCACGGCTTGTGTGAAATAATATTAAACATTCAAGGGCATTTTGTTCCTATTTATGCTACTAAAGACTTTGTAATTGCGGGAGAAATGTTTAGTCATAAAAAACAGGTAACTCAAAGGCAAATATGGGAGATAAAAAGCAAAATACTGAAAGATAAATTTAAAACATCTCAAAAAGATTTAAATAGTTTATCTGTAGCCGAGTTTAACCCTAAAGCAAAGAAATTTGTTTACTTCATAGTTGATCCTTTATGCCCTTATTGTGAGCAGGCTAAATCCAAACTTGCAGATATGGCTAAAAAACACAATTTTGGTGTTAAACTTGTATTCTACCCTGTCCACGGTGCGCCTGCAATAAGAGATATAAAAGGGTTTATTTGTTCTCATAAGACATTTAAAGATTATCTAATCGGTGATTTCGGCACCGGCTCTTGCCAAAAAGGTGAAGAATATGCTCAAAAGTCAATTAATACTTGCCAAAAACTTATGGTTAACGGAACCCCAACAATCATTACATACAAAGGCGACTTTATACTTGGTTACCAGCCTCAAAAAGTATTAGAGAGTTTAGGCTATGGCTCTCATTAGAACGGTTTTAGTGTCTTTTATAGTGTCGCTTGCGGTTGTCGCAGGTGGCTTATATTACTATCACAAGCATTATGAAGTAAAAATTGTGGCGGTAAACTTTAACAGTTGGCTCAAAAATCAAGAAAAACAGTTTATTCTCGGCAAGATTACCAAAAAACAGCTAATGGATAGACTTAATTATGGTCTTAGTGTGGTTAACCATCAGCCGAAAGGTTCTATGGTGTTATCGGGTGAATGCGTATTAAAAGGCCGAATAATTAAAATTAAGTAGGGGGGAATTATGCTTTTAAGTTTTTTTGACTTTTTAAACCCCCTGTCGCACGTATCGGCAGGACATTATGCAAGTATATGGATGGCGCTTTTCAGCACTATATTTAAGGGAGTCGGTGCTAAAGTTTTAAGCGTCAGCTTTTTTGGACTGGCTTTTTGGTCTTTGCTACGCAGGGAAAATGTGCAGGCTTTTGTTGTGTTCTTAATATTTTCACTGTTCTTTGCTTATTCTGGCGGGTTGCTGGGAAGTGTATTTTAATAAAAAAAGGGGAGTGTTAAGATGGGTGAAGGTGGTAACGATACTGTAGTAATGGCAAATGCGGGTGATTTTAAAAAACCGCTTAATTTGCTTTCGGCTATAGAAGAGATACAGCACATAGCTGCAATAGAAGCTAATATGGACGAGCCTCTTGACAAGAATTTCTTTGCATTGAAACAGAGGATTGATTTTATGGCAATAGGTTTTAGAAACGGATTGTTAAACGGTCTAATTGCGGCACTTTTAACGCCTGTAGCTATCGGCGTTTTTGAGAAGATAATTCCGATTTTCGGCGATAAACAGTTAAGTTTATTTGATGAAATATACGCTTTTCTGCTTGCTGTAGGTTTTTCTCTTGGTTTTGCGATTTTTTTATCCAGTCTGCATAAATGTTATGTAGGAACTATCTCGAAAGGAATGATACGCAACCTTTTTGGAGGAATGTTTACAGGCATTATATTAAAGGTTTTTTTTGTGACTATTCTTTATAACTGGATATTTGTAGCACTTACACCTGAACGAGTATATAGCGCACTGCTGTTTTTCCATAAGTTTTTGCCTAAGGCAAACTTCGTTCCCGCTTATGAATGGATACTTAAATTTAAAGTTGTTCTTCCCGAAAGCGTTGTTTTTATTGCATTAACATCAATGCTTGTGGTTCTTATTCCCACTATAACGCTAATTATAACAAGTGTTCATAATAGAATTAGAAAGGAGAAAAGTCTTGATTAGTAGTATAATTTTCTTTTTTATACTCGTTTTATCGGCTAATGCCGGCACGATTACAATTTATAATGCGCCGTATACATATCAGTCTGATATTGTTGATTATGCGACTACAAATACCTTTATTATAGGCATTCCGCCGGAGGTTAAACTGTCAGCGAAAGCGAAACCATCAACAAAAGTAAAACTGTCAGGTTACATTAAGAATAAAAAGCAGTCCTTGAAAAGCCGCAGGTATCCGTCTCTCCCTGCGGCTTTTCAAGGATTTAATGGCAGTTTGGTAAAAAATATACTTATACGGTCAATGGGCATCAAAGAAAAACCTGTTTCAAAAAGCCTTATATTAACGATATATTATCCTTTAAATGTTTATAAGCTTACTTCACGGCAGGAAGCTTTGCTTATATCAAAACTGGCGCGATATAAGAATAAAAAACTTTATATTGAGGGATATACGGATTGTTCGGGCAGTAGAGAATACAATAACAAACTTGCACAAAAAAGAGCCGACACGGTTATTTTATTTTTAAAAAAGCACGGTTATAAAGCTGTAAAAATACCATCTTACGGTAACTACCATACTCTTAAAGCAGCTAAACTAAGCAGGAGAACCGAAGTTTATGCTGAAAGATAAGAAAATGCTTATTACTCTTTTTATTACGGCAATATCTGCATTTATCGCTTACGGTTTAGTTCATCATTTATCCATATCTCTTACGAATTCGGTTGGTTATCACCTGTTCTATATATCCAAGAAACCTACCCCTGCAAGTATAAAACGATGGAATTATGTTTTATTTACTATTCCTGAAACAAAAGTAAAAGAGGTCCAAAAGGAAATGAAACATTTTAAAACAAGAATATTAGTCAAGCAAGCTGCTTGTATGCCCGGTGATCGTCTCTCTGTAAGAGATAGAAAATTTTATTGTAATGGAATGTATTTGTGCACGGCAAAAGTGAAAGCACTTAATGGTGAGTCTTTAGAATTTTTTCATTTTAACGGATATATCCCCAAAGGTTATTTTTTTGCGTTCGGACAGAATAAAAATTCCTTCGACAGTAGATATTACGGGTTAGTTAGTTTAAACTCAATAATAGCAAAAGCATATC